>JBDZVW010000129.1:0-7601 GCA_040255885.1 Betaproteobacteria bacterium | reverse complement strand
CTGATGGCGTTGCGCCATGCGCAAAGCGCAATGATTGCAGCGTAGTTTACATCGTTATGCTGCGCGCGTGTTGCATGCGCAGTTCAGACTGCGTGCAATCGGAACGGCTCGCAACGGCATCGGTATGTGCCATCACGCGATCGGCGGCGTTCAGAATGATGCCTCATCCGCGGCCAGCACGCTGTCAGCGCCGTGCATCACCGCATGTGCATGCGCGGCCGCGCGCGGCAATATGTGATCGGCATAAAAGTGCGCCCCGAGCATTTTCGCGCTCAAAAAATCATCGTCGCCGTCGCCGGCGTCCGACAGTGCCTGTGCCCGCAGCGCAGCGCGCGCCATCTGCCAGCCGCCGGCCACGCAGCCGAACAGCTTGAGATACGGCACCGACGCCGCAGCGGCCGCCTGCGGATCGCGCGCATGCGTATCGACCACCCAGTCGGTCGCCGCGCGCAACGCGTCGACGCCGTTGCCGAGCGTGGCGCGGATTGCCGCGAACCCGGACTGCGGTCGCGCGACGAGTTCGTCGACCACGGCACCCATTTCGGCGAGCACCGCGTACGCGGCGGCCCCTTTCTCCAACGCCAGCTTGCGGCCGATCAGGTCGCCGGCCTGGATGCCGGTCGTGCCTTCGTAAATGGTCGTGATGCGCGCGTCCCGCAAAAACTGCGCGGCACCGGTTTCCTCGATGAAGCCCATGCCGCCGTGCACCTGGATGCCGGTCGACGCGATCTCCACGCACTGCTCGGTGCACCAGCCCTTGACCACCGGCGTCAGCAGATCGGCGCGCGCCTGGTGGCGCCGGCGTTCGCCGGCATCCGGATGATGCCGCGCCAGATCCAGCGCTGCGGCAGCGCTGTAGGCGAGCGCGCGCATCGCTTCCGTGCGCGCCTTCATGCTCATCAGCATGCGCCGCACGTCCGGGTGATGGATGATGGTGACGCGGTCGCCGCTTCTCTGTCCGATCGCGCGCCCCTGCACCCGTGTCTTCGCGTATTCCAGCGCGTGCTGATACGCACGCTCGGCAAGCGCCACGCCCTCGACGCCGACACCGAGCCGCGCCTGATTCATCATCGTGAACATGTATTCAAGACCGCGGTTCTCCTCGCCGACGAGATAACCGATCGCGCCTTCGTTGTCGCCATAGGCAAGCACCGCCGTCGGACTGGCGTGAATGCCGAGCTTGTGCTCGATCGACACGCATTTCACGTCGTTGCGTGCGCCGCGGCTGCCGTCGGTGGCGACCAGGTACTTCGGCACGATGAACAGCGAAATGCCTTTCACGCCTTCGGGCGCGTGCGGCGTGCGCGCAAGAACGAGATGGACGATGTTCTCCGCTATGTCGTGCTCGCCCCAGGTAATGAAAATCTTGGTGCCGTGGATGCGATAGTGATCACCTTCAGGCTCCGCGCGCGTGCGCACCGCCGACAGGTCCGACCCCGCCTGCGGCTCGGTCAGGTTCATCGTGCCGGTCCATTCGCCGGACGTCAGTTTCGGCAGCCAGGTGCGCTGCTGCTGTGGCGTGCCGTGGATGCGCAGCGCCTCCAGCACGCCGCTGGTCAGCATCGGGCACAGGCAGAACGCCATGTTGGCGCTGTTCCACATTTCATGCACTGCCGTGGCAACGACGTACGGCAATCCCTGGCCGCCGAATTCCGGCTGACCGGAAAGCCCGTTCCAGCCGCCGTCGACGAACTGCCGGTAGGCCTGCGCAAAACCATCGGGCGCAGCGACGTCGCCGTCAGCAAAACGCGCGCCCTGCCGATCGCCGGTCACGTTCAGCGGATCCAGCACCCCGGCCGCAAACTTGCCCGCTTCTTCGAGTATCGTGACCAGCAGCTCGGCATTCATCTCGCCGCAGCCCGGCAGCGCCGCGATCGCGTCGAGGCCGATCAACTGCTCGATCACGAAGCGCATGTCCTTTATCGGAGCGGAATAGGTGCTCATCCATTGAATCCCGTTAAAAATTCGTCTTCGGCCACGGCCGCGCGTTCCAGCCAATGCAGCACGCGCGCATCGTTGCACACCGCAACATTGAAGCGCATCCACGGCGAGCACTCAAGACCAGGACGAAACACGGTGCCCGGCGCCAGCATGAATCCCTGCTGCGCCGCATGCCGCGCAAGCATCAGCGAATCACCAATCCGCGGCAACCGCCCCCACACGAACATGCCGTCATTCGGTTCGACGAACAGCTCGATTCCGATGCGGCCGAATTCGCCGATCACGTTCGCGCGCGCTGCGCCGAGCCGCTCCCGCAGCCGTCCGAGATACTTGCGGTAATGGCCGTCGACCAGCATCAGATAGACCAGCCGTTCGGCAAACTGTGAACTGGTGACGCTGGTCAGCATCTTGACCTCGACCAGTTCATGCGCGAGCTGCTGGCCGCACGCGATGAAGCCGACACGCAAGCTGCCGGACAGCGTCTTCGAGAAGCTGCGCGCATAGATGACACGCTCGAGCCGGTCGAGCGCGGCCAGCCGCGGCGTCGGCATACTCTGCAGATCACAGAAGACGTCGTCCTCGACAATGATGAAATCATGCTGGCCGGCGGCGCGCAGCACGCGGAATGCAACGTGCGGGCTCATCGCGCTGCCGGTCGGGTTCTGCATCACCGACTGCGTGAAATAGAGCTTCGGGCAATGCACGGCTGCCAGCCGTTCCAGCATTTCGACGTCCGGTCCGTCGGCACGGCGCGGCACCCCGATCATGCGCACGCCGTACGAGCGCAGGTTGCCGAACAGATTGTAATAGCCGGGATCATCGACCAGCACCGCGTCGCCGGGCTTCAGCAGGCGGCGGATCACCAGTTCCAACGCTCCGCTGGTACCGTGCGTGAGCACGATCTGCGACGCCCGTGCCGGAATGTCGAGCTCGCCCAGCAGCACCGCCAGATGCTCGCGCAGCGGCAGATAGCCGGACGGATTGCCGTATTCGAGCAGGTGCGGCCCGTTGCGGCGCGCCAGCACGTTCAGGCTCTGCCGGATCCCGGCTTCATCCAGCCACTCGTTCGGCAGCCACGGTCCGCCCGCAAGAACGGTGTCGCGGCCGGCTTCGAGCAGGCGGCGGATCAGCCACACCAGGTCGTCATTGTGCCGGACCTCCGGCGCCGCGGCTGCCGCGGCACCGCCGGCACGCGGCGGTGCCGTATAGAACCCGGCACCGCGCCGCGCCCGCAGGTAGCCCATCGCAACCAGCCGGTCATAAGCTTCGACCACGGTGAAGCGGCTGATGTGGTACGAACGGGCAAAATTGCGGATCGACGGCAGCCGCGTGCTGGGAGGCAGGTGCCGGCCATCGATCTGATTGCGGATGCCTGCGACTATCTGCTCCACCAGCGGACGGCGGTCGTTTGAATTGATCGTCAGCGGCAGCATGAAGCGCCTCCTCGTCGCCAACTGGCCCGGAAATCCGGCCGGTACAGTCGTGCCGTACGGCGCGCGAATTGTCCATGTTCCGGACTGCAAGTGTTCGGCATCGTCTCGGCGATGTCAATCGCGCATGCCGGGCGGATGGCCGGGCACGGCAGCGCGCGACCGGAGGAGACCATGATGAATCAATGGCATCTGGCGGGAACCTATTTCGAGGCCTGCAACTGTGAAGCCGCCTGCCCGTGCGTGTTTCTCAGTGCGCCGACCGAAGGCAACTGTACCGTGCTGATAGCGTGGCACATCAGCCGCGGGAAGTTTGATGAGATCGCGCTCGACGGACTGAACGTGGCGCTGGCGGTGCATGCGCCGGGCACGATGGTCGCGACCCAATGGAAAACGGCGGTTTATGTCGATGATCAGGCGAGCGATGCGCAGAAGGGCGCGCTGCTGAAGATATTCTCCGGCCAGGCCGGCGGGCATCCGGCCGTGCTGGCATCGTTCGTCGGCGAGATGCTGGGCGTCAAAAGCGCACCGATGCATTTTCAGGGCAAAGGCAAAACGCGCCGCCTGTCGATTCCCGGTGTGGCCGAAGCCGAAATCGAGGCGCTGGAAGGCCAGAACGGCCAGCCGGTCACGATCGCCAATCATCCGCTGTGTGTCGCGCCGGGTGAACCGGCGACGGTGGCGCGGTCGCAACGGTTGCGCTTCACCGATTACGGGATGGACTGGCAGCTTTCGGGCCGCAACGGCTTGATGTCGGATTTCGCGTATCAGTCGACATGACTGAAGCGGCGCGCGCATGAGCATGAAAGCCGTCGGCGCCGCGTTCCGGTCGGGGCGCACGCCACTGTGGATCGGCCTGATCACGATCATCGTGCTGAGCTGGATCCGACTGGCGCGCATGAACACCGGCATGCCGGCAATGCCGGCGATGATGCCGATGGACGGCCGCCACATGATGACGGCCGCCAGCGTCAGCGGGAACCTGCTGCCCGCGTTCGGGATGTGGGGCGTGATGATGGCAGCAATGATGCTGCCCACCGAAATGCCGGCGGTATCGGTTTACCTGACACTGGCAACGCGGCGCCACCCGGCACGGCCGACGGCGGTGCCGGCGGCATTTTTTGTCATCGGCTACCTCACCGTGTGGCTCGGCTACGCCGCCGTCGCGGCAACAGCGCAATCGCTATTCGCCGGCGCCGCGCTGCCGGCAGCGGCACACACCGGCACCGCACTCGGCAGCACGATGCTGCTGGCGGCCGGCGTGTTTCAGTTCAGCCACGCCAAAAACGTCTGCCTCGCCCGCTGCCGCATGCCGCTCGCATTCTTTCTTGCCGAATGGCGCGACGGCAGCATCGGGGCATTGACGCTGGGGTTGCGCCGGGGCAGTTACTGTGTCGGATGCTGCTGGGCGCTGATGGCGCTGATGTTCGTCGCCGGCACGATGCACCTGCTGTGGATGGGCGCGCTGATGATTTTCATCCTCGGCGAAAAGCTCGCACCGCCGGCATGGCGGCTGGGACATATCGCCGGCGCAGTGTTTCTGCTGAGCGCGATCGCAATGGCGATTCCGCTCATTCGTTGAACATTCATGTACTGATCCCGCACCAGCCGTCAGAAGTGACGGGCACGCCGCGCGCACCACGGATGTGACGACGGACCCGCCGCATCGGATCGATTCTCATACCTTGAGCGCAAGAACACCGCCTCGGCTTAGGCGCTTTTTACGGCATTGCTGCGTGATACGGCCTGAATTTCACTGAAATGGATTTTCAATAACCACTTGAACATCATAAAGGTGGAGCGTAGCATTTATTTCAAGAACGGGATGCCGGCTGTCCGCCTGGAATCCGGCAAAGGAGTCTGCTGCAAGAGCAATACGCCCGCAGAGGCGGCTGCGATTCCTTTGGGAAATCAGGCACCCGTTAAGGAGAGCAATCTGAAACCAGCCGGAGCACGCGAAGTGTCCGCGAGCGCATTGCACTGCAATGAACAACCGCTGGAACAGCACGCGCGGGAGCGAATCCATGAACTCGCGCAACAAAACCGAATATTGCAGCAAGCCAACCGCAACCTGACGGTCCGGCTTGAAGCGGCCCGCCGCCAGGATTTTTATTTTTTCATCAACAGCGTTCGCGAATACGCCCTGGTGCAAACCGACGTTGGCGGACGCATCGTGAGCTGGAACCCGGGCGCCGAACGGCTTTTCGGTTACCGGCGCCAGGAAGCGCTCGGCAACATCTTTACCGAGCTGGCGGCCGTGGGCCGGGACGCGGCCGCGCCGTCTGCCGCCGATCCCGGCTTTTCCGCCGGGGATGAGCCGGCGGAAACAGCCGGATGGATGGCGCGCAACGACGGCGGCCGTTTCTGGGCGCGCTGGATCACCGAAGCGGTATACGACGAAAGCCGCTCGCCGCGAGGCGTGGCCTGGATCATACGCGACGAAACGGCGCGCCGGCACACCGAAACCGCGATTTACGATTCGCTGGCCGAAAAAAACGAATTGCTGAAGCACGTTCATCATCGGGTCAAGAACAATCTGCAGATCATCATCAGCCTGATGAATCTGCAGAGCGGCAGAATCGAAGACCGCCGCATGCTGGAACCGTTCGACGAAACGCGCAATCGCGTCCAGTCGATCGCATCGATTTACGAGCTGCTCTACCGCTCGAATACGTTCGCCGCGGTCGACATCGCCGAATACTCGCGGCTGCTGGTGACGGACATCATCCGCTCGCATCGCATGCAGGAACGGATAGCCACAGAAGTAACGGGCAACGGCATAACGCTGGAGCTGGAACGGGCCGTACCGTTCGGGCTGATGCTGAATGAGCTGGTGTCGAACGTCTGCAAGCACGCTTTTCAGGACCGGGAAACCGGCACGCTCGCGGTTGCACTGCATTGCGAATACGGACGCATCGTGCTGGCAGTGGCCGATAACGGCGGCGGATTGCCGGCGAACTTTGATTACTTTCGCACCTCGTCTCTCGGTTTGCAGCTGGTCCACAGCCTCGCGCGGCAATTGCGGGCCGACATCGAAATTGAGGTGGAGGGCGGCACCCGCGTGATCGTGGGCTTGCCCCAACGGATAAAGGAAGATGACGCGTGAATACCGCAACCAGAATACTGATCGTCGAGGACGAGCACATCGTCGCGATGGATCTCGAACGAAGTCTCGTGAACCTGGGGTTTCATGTGGTCGGCACTGCCGACCGTGCGGCCGAGGCGATACAACTGGCCGCGGAAAAATCCCCGGACCTGGTGCTGATGGACATCCGGCTGCCCGGCTCCATGAGCGGCATTGACGCTGCCGAAGCGATCCGGCAGCGCTGGCGCATTCCGGTGGTGTTCGCCACCGCCTATGCCGATGAAGACACCGTTAGTCAGGCGACCGACGCCGGTCCCTATGGCTACATCACGAAGCCGTTTCGCACGAAGGAATTGAAGGCGACCATTGTCGTGGCGCTCAATCAGCATCGGCTGTCACAAGCAGCCTGCGTCGATCTGGAATCGCGGATCAAAAAGCTCAGGCAGGAATTCGAGGACGCGCAACGCGAGTTCAGAAATCTGTCCGACCGCCTGCTGCAGATCCACGATGAAGAGCGGCGGCGCCTGGCGCACGAGCTGCACGGAAACGCCGGCGAGATCGTCGCCGTGCTCAACCTGAATCTCGGGGAGTTGGCGAGGCACGCCAGGGACGACGAAGCCGGATTCCAGGCGAAGGCCGAAGAATGCCGGGAACTGATTCGGCAACTGAACCGGAAACTGCGCGGAGCGTCCTGTCTGCTGCATCCGCCGCTGCTGAACGAGCTCGGGCTGGAAGCGGCGCTCACTGCCCTCGTTCACCGGATAACCGAGCACAGCGGCATCAACGTCAGTCTTGACCTTTCGCAGCCTTTCGAAAAACTGCCATACGACATGGAACTGGCGGCGTCCAGGCTGGTTCAGGAATGCCTGACCAACGTCGTCCGCCACTCCGGAAGCAGCACCGCGCAAGTCCGCATCACCCGCCATCCGGCCAGCGTATCGATCGAGGTTCAGGATCAGGGCTGCGGCATCGCGCCGGAAAAACTGGCCGCGATCGAAACCCGGACGTCCGGCGGCGGACTGGATGCGATGCGGGACCGCGTGCGGCAGTTCCGCGGAAAAATGAGCATCGCATCGGATGCTGCCGGCACCACGGTGTCGGCGCTGCTGGTGATGCCGGATGCGATGATTCCGAATTGATGGCGC
>JBDZVW010000128.1:0-7628 GCA_040255885.1 Betaproteobacteria bacterium | reverse complement strand
CTAAAAATAATTAGCTAGTTCCTTAATAAATAATATTGAGAATAGTTATTATTATTAAAAAATAGGAGATATTCAACAGGTATGGAGCATTGCCCGACGAAGACATTCAGGAAATGGAATTTCGCGGCATCGTGGAAAAGGATGTCGGCAAGCGGACTTTCGACTTCACCCCCATTTTAGGGAGGTGATACGCGGCGAGTCGATCAACGAAGGCTGGGAATTCAAATACGCCGCAGCGGCGGCGATCTACCGTCTGAATGAGACTTTTTGAATTTTACTGATCAGCGCGCCTGCGAAAGCCTGATGATCGGCGGTGCGGAACCCTGTCCGGCGTCACTGGCATCCGGTCCGTTTTCGAAGCGGATCGCCAGTGCTTTCAATGTGTAGTAATAGCCGCCGCCGATCAGGCGGTATTCGCCATAGTACGAGGGATTCCACCAGAACGGCTGGTAGTAGGCCATGCGGTAGTAGAACGGATCGTACCATGGGTCGTAGATGGCGACCGGCGGTTCGTACAGCGTATTGCCGGAAAGCCTGACGATCGCATCGGCGCCAAGTGTTTTCGCCTTGTTGCGCGCTTCTTCCAGAAGCTGCGCTTCGCTGCCGCCGATGCTGCCCCGGGCGTCGATGATCGCGATCTTGTGATATGGCTGCTTCGGTTTTTCGAGCAGAATGCGAACGTTTTTCGTCGGCGGATAGCGGGCATCCGGATTGAGCAGCACAACGTGCGTCGATACCGTCGCGCAACCAGCCAGCAGTGCGGTGCACAAGAGTGTCGCACTGCCGTACAGAAGATTTCGAAACGCGCTCATATTTATTGGACCGTTTATGCAATCGGGGGTTTGCGGTTTCTGCGGATCGGTTCCTCGTCACGCTCGTTGAGTCGCACAATAGGGCGTCGGATCGGCGAAGTCATCAACAAACACCGGCAAACGGGCGTTTAGTCCTTATTTTTAAATGTAATATCAGATGCATGTGCATTTCATGCGGCCATGAGGACGGAAGCGCAAGGATGGTCGCTTTTCCCGAACGCCACACCACCCTGTTCGCTGCGCCGTGCAACCGCGACAGGTGAGCGTAGCCGCCGGAGGATGAAAGAAGGCTCCTTCGTCAGCCGGAGTTTCCCCTCCTGTTTTTAAGGAGGGGAGGGAGCGAAGCGGAAGGGGTGGTTGCTTTTCCCGCCACCTTCGACAGCACCGCATTTGGCGACGGAAAAAGGCCGGTGCAACTCGGCGGACGTGCGTCGCACAGAATGTTCAGTCGTTACGATATACGGCCGGAAATTCAGTCCGATTTTCTCGCCGCCAGCGCCCGCGCCGCGCGCGAATTCGTCGGCCGTCCCAGCGCATCGCAGATGAACTGCCCGGCGGCGATCAGCTTGTCGAGATCGACTCCGGTTGCGATGCCGAGTCCGTTCAGCATGTAGAGCACGTCTTCGGTTGCGACGTTGCCGGTGGCGCCCTTTGCGTAAGGGCAGCCGCCGAGACCGGCGACCGAGCTGTCGAACGCCGCAATGCCGCATTCGAGCGCGACGTAGATGTTGGCCAGCGCCTGGCCGTAGGTGTCGTGGAAATGCCCGGCGAGGCGGCTGGCCGGGATGTGTTCCATCACGGCATTGAAAACCGCGCGCGTGCGGCCCGGCGTGCCGCTGCCGATGGTGTCGCAGACGGTGATTTCGTAACAACCCATCGCATCGAGCGCGCGCGCGACGCGCACCACCGCCTGCAGATCGACGTCGCCTTCATACGGGCAGCCGAGGCATACCGAAATGTCGCCGCGCACCCTGAGACCGTGCGCTATCGCTTCGGCGCAGACATCGGCAAAGCGCGCCAGCCCGTCGTCGATCGAGCAGTTGGTATTGCGCCGCGAGAACGATTCAGTGGCAGCGCCGAACACGACCACTTCATCAACGCCGGCGGCGATCGCAGCATCCAGCCCCTTGCGATTCGGCACCAGCACCGGATAGCCGACGCCCGGCCGGCGCCGGATGCCGGTCATCACCGCGGCGCTGTCCGCCATCTGCGGCACCCATTTCGGTGATACGAAAGCGGCTGCCTCGATCACCGGCAGCCCGGCATCGGCCAGCCGCTCGATCAGCTCGATCTTGACCGCGGCCGGCACCTTGCCGGGTTCATTCTGCAGCCCGTCGCGCGGGCCGACTTCGACGATTTTCACTTCGTTCGGGAGATTCATGGGATGACCTCTAAAATCTTTTACCACAGAGACACAGAGGTACGGAGAAAATCAAAGTCGAAAGGCGATAACCGCAAAGACGCAAAGGGTACGCAAAGGGATAACGTCAAAAACGATAACCGCAGAGACGCGGAGACGCAGAGAATACGCAGAGAAAACATGAATAGAATTTGCGCCTCTGTGGTGAAGCTTTTCACGGCTTTTCTCCGCTGCGGCGTGGCGGCGGCGGCCAGCGCGGCTCGCGCTTTTCCAGGAACGCAGCAAGCCCTTCCTGCGCCTCGGCGGTGGTGCGGATGTCGGCAATGCGCGCGGTGGTGAGTTTGATCAGTGCCTCGTCCATCGGCCGCCCGTCGACTTCCGCGATCAGCGCCTTCGCGGCGGCGACCGCATGGGGGCCGTTCGCCAGCAGGTGCGCGAGCAGATCGCTCGCCCGCTTCGGCAGATCGGCGTCGGGGACAACGTCATGCACCAGTCCGATCCGATGCGCTTCGGCGGCGTCGAAAGTTTCGCCGGTGATGAAATAACGGCGCGCGTTGCGGGCACCGATTGCGGCGACCATGTACGGGCTGATCATCGCAGGAATGATTCCGAGCCGCACTTCGGACAGACGGAAGGTCGCACTGTGACCGGCGATCACGATGTCGGAAGCGGCGACCAGCCCGACACCGCCGCCGCGCACCGCGCCGTGAATGCAGGCGATCGTGGGCTTGGTCAGCGTGTATAGCGCATGAAACACGCCGGCCATTGCCCGCGCGCTTTTTTCATTGCGGGCGCGGGTATGATGCGCCGCTTCGCGCATTTCGTTGATGTCGGCGCCGGCACAGAAGTGATCGCCGTTCGCGGCGAGCACCACCACGCGCACCGCGGGATCCGCGTCGAAGTTGCGCAACGCCGCCGTCAGCGCGGCGATCATCGGTTCGTCCAGCGCATTGCGCACAGCCGGCCGATTGAGTGTGATGGCAGCGATGCCGCTGGCATCGACGGTGGTGAGGATGGTGTCGCTCATGCGCAATCGGTCAAAGGGAGCGGGCAAGGGCGATTATACGGTCTGCGGCATGCCGTCCTACATCCGGAATACGCCGAATGCGGTTTTTTCGATCGGTGCGTTAAGCGACGCGGCCAGACCACGTGCGAGCATCGCGCGGGTCGCACGTGGGTCGATGATGCCGTCGTCCCACAACCGCGCGGTCGCGTAACAGGCGCCGCTCTGCCGCGCGTACTGTTCGATCAGCGGCGCCTTGAATGCGTCCTCGTCAGCGGCACTCCATTTCCCGCCGTTGCGTTCGAGCGCGTCGCGTTTCACCTGCGCCAGCACGCCGGCCGCCTGCTCGCCGCCCATCACCGCGATGCGCGCGCTGGGCCAGGTCCACAGCAGCCGCGGCCCGAACGCGCGGCCGCACATGCCGTAGTTGCCGGCACCGTAACTGGCACCGATGATCACCGTGAATTTCGGCACGCGCGAGCAGGCGACCGCCGTCACCATCTTTGCGCCGTCCTTCGCGATGCCGCCGGCCTCGGCTTTGGAGCCGACCATGAAACCGGTGACGTTCTGTAGGAACAGCAGCGGAATGCCGCGCTGGCTGCAGAGTTCGACGAAGTGCGCGCCTTTCAGTGCCGACTCGGAGAACAGGATGCCGTTGCTGGCGACGATGCCGGTCAGCCAGCCGTCGATGCGCGCAAAGCCGCATACCAGCGTCGAGCCGTAGCGACTCTTGAATTCGTCGAACTCGGAGCCGTCGACGATGCGCGCAATGATTTCGCGCACGTCGAACGGCGTGCGCGGATTGAGCGGGATCACGCCGCACAGCTCTTCGGGATCGTAGAGCGGCGGGCGTGGTGCGGCGCGATCCAGCGTGGCCTGCGGCGGGCGATTCAGATTTGCGATCGCGCGGCGCGCCAGTTCTAGCGCGTGCCCGTCGTTGTCCGCGCGGTGGTCGGCGACGCCGGAAACCTTCGTATGCACGTCGGCACCGCCGAGTTCTTCCGCGCTCACCACCTCGCCGGTCGCCGCGCGAACCAGTGGCGGCCCGGCCAGGAAAATCGTGCCCTGGTTGCGCACGATGATGGTTTCGTCCGACATCGCCGGCACGTAGGCGCCGCCGGCGGTGCACGAGCCCATCACGACCGCGATCTGTGCGATGCCGCGCGCCGACATGTTCGCCTGATTGTAGAAAATGCGGCCGAAGTGGTCGCGGTCCGGAAAGACCTCGTCCTGGCTCGGCAGATGGGCGCCGCCGGAATCGACGAGATAAACGCACGGCAGGCGGTTTTCGAGCGCGATTTCCTGCGCGCGCAGATGTTTCTTCACCGTAAGCGGGAAATAGGTGCCGCCTTTCACCGTGGCGTCATTTGCGATCACGACACAGTCGCGGCCGTAGATCATGCCGATGCCGGTGACGATGCCGGCAGCCGGGACTTCGTTGTCGTACATGTCCCATGCCGCGAGCGGTGAAAGTTCGAGGAACGGCGTATCGGGATCGATCAGCGCATTCACACGCTTGCGCGCGAACAGTTTGCCGCGTGCCCTGTGCGCGTCACGTGCCCGCATGCCGCCGCCGGCGTGCACGGTTGCAATGCGCGCTTCGAGCACGGCGATGCGGGTGCGCATCGCGTCGGCCGCATCCGTGAATTCAGGCGTTGCGGTTCTGAGTTTCGATTTGATGACCGCCATCTGGAAATCAGAGCTGCATCAGCTCCGCGCGGTAGGCATCGAGCGTCGCCCGGTCGAAGCAGGCGAAGATGACTTTTTCGATTTCCGGATGCGTGCGTACGAACGCCGCCGTTTCGTGCACGGCGATTGTCACCGCCTGTTGCAGCGGATAACCGTAGGCACCGCAACTGATCGCGGGGAACGCAATGGCTTTCAGGTTGTGTTCGGCCGCAAGTTGCAGGCTTTCGCGATAGCATGACGCGAGCAGCTCGACCTCGCCGTGTCTGCCGCCATGCCACACCGGGCCGACAGCATGGATTACGTGACGCGCGGGAAGCCGGTAGCCTTGGGTGATCTTTGCGTGGCCGGTTGCGCAGCCGCCGAGCGTGCGGCATTCGGCGAGCAGCTCCGGCCCGGCGGCGCGATGGATCGCGCCGTCCACGCCGCCGCCGCCGAGCAGCGTGGTGTTGGCGGCGTTGACGATCGCATCGACCGCGAGCGTGACGATGTCGACGCGCTGCGCGTCGAGCCGCTCGCGGGCATCCGCGCCCGTCATTACCAGCCCCCAGTCGCGAGCCAGCGTTCAACCTGGTCGAGGTGGTCGACACCCCAGAACGGCTCGTCGTCGATGATGATGAACGGCGAGCCGAATACCTTGCGCGCGATCGCCGCATCGACTTCGTTTTTCAGTCGTTCCTTGACCGCGCTGTCGCCGAGCGCGGCGGCCAGTTGTGTGCGGTCGATGCCAAGGCCGGCGGCGATGTCGACCACTGTTTCGGGATCGGAGATGTCGCGGCCGTCGGCGAAATACGCATGATAGAGCGCCAGCGCCAGTTCACGCGCAAGCCGCGGGTCGCGCTGCTGCGTCCAGTAGAACGCACGCGCCGCGGCCTGCGTCGCGATCGGGAATCCGGCCGGCAGCGTGAACGGGACGCCGAGCAGGCGCGCGAGACGCGACATGTCGCGGGCGGCATAATCGCTCTTGAGCGGCATGTTGACCAGCGGCCGGCTGCCGGTGATCTTGAAAATCGCGCCCAGCAGGATCGGCCTCCAGTTCACCGCACGATCATGCTTTTCGGCGATGGCGTCGATTTTCTGCGCGGCGAAATAGCCGTAGGGCGAGGAGAAGTCGAAGTAGAAGTCGATCGGTGCGGGCATTTGCGTTCCTTAAAATCTCATCACTGAGACACGGAGAAAAGCAAAAAATCGAAACCACAAAGGCGCGAAGGCGCAAAGAAAAGCCGCAAAGGACTTCTATTCATGTATTTCTCTGCGTATTCTCTGCGCCTCCGCGTCTCTGCGGTTATAGCTTTCCATGCTTTTCCTTTGCGTATCCTTAGCGCCTTCGCGCCTTTGCGGTTACAGCTTTTTGTCTTTGCTTCTGTGGTGAATACTTTTTAATGCAGCATTTCCAGCGCAATCGCCGTTGCCTCGCCGCCGCCGATGCAAAGCGACGCGATGCCGCGTTGTGCGCCGTATTTTTCGAGCGCTGCGAGCAGCGTCACCATGATGCGGGCGCCGGAGCAGCCAAGCGGATGGCCGAGCGCGCAGGCACCGCCATGAACGTTGACCTTGTCGTGCGCCAGATCGAGATCGTGCATCGCCGCCATCGCAACCACTGCGAACGCTTCGTTGATCTCGAACAGCTCGGTGCTTTTGTTGTCCCAGCCGGTTTTTTCGAACAGTTTCGTGATCGCGCCGACCGGCGCGGTGGTGAACCATTGCGGCTGCTGCGAATGTGTCGCATGCGCGACGATCTTCGCGATCGGCGTCAGGCCGCGCTTTTCCGCTTCCGACAGTTTCATCAGCACCAGCGCCGCGCCGCCGTCGGAGATCGAGCTCGAGTTGGCGGCGGTCACCGTACCGTCCGTGCGAAACGCCGGTTTCAGGTTCGGGATCTTGTCGGGATTCGCCTTCAGCGGCTGTTCATCGACGCTGACCGTGGCTTCGGTCTTGCCGTTTTTCACCGTCACCGCCACGATCTCGTGCTCGAAGCTGCCGTTTTTGATCGCATCCTGCGCGCGCGTCAGCGACGTGATTGCATAGCGGTCCTGTGCCTCGCGCGTGAACTGGTATTTCGCCGCACAGTCTTCGGCGTAGGTGCCCATCAGCCGGCCGCGGTCGTAGGCGTCCTCGAGTCCGTCGAGAAACATGTGATCCTTCACTTCGGCGTGGCCAAGTCGCAGGCCGGCGCGTGCCTTCGGCAGCAGATAGGGCGCGTTGCTCATGCTTTCCATGCCGCCCACCAGCATCACGTCGTTGGTGCCGAATTCGATCAGATCGTTGGCCAGCATCGCGGCCTTCATGCCGGAGCCGCACACCTTGTTGATCGTGGTGCAGCCGACGGATTCCGGCAATCCGGCACCAAGACTGGCCTGGCGTGCCGGCGCCTGGCCCTGGCCGGCCGGCAGCACGTTGCCCATGATCACTTCCTGGATGTCGGCGGGCGCGAGGCCGGCGCGTTCGATCGCGGCCTTGATTGCAGCGGAGCCGAGCTGCGGCGCCGTCAGATTTTTCAGATCGCCGAGGAAGCCGCCCATCGGGGTGCGGGCGTAGCCGACGATCACTACGGGATCATTGTTCATCAATCGTCTCCATTGTCAGAAGTGGGGGGTGAGGAGTGAGGGGTGAGGAGTAAAGAATGCGGCGCGCTGCAGCACGCCGGAAACTTCAGCTCCTTACTCCTTACACCTCGCTCCTCACGAACTTTCATCAAACAATTCCCGTCCAATCAGCCAGCGCCGGATTTCGGAGGTGCCGGCGCCGATTTCATAGAGCTTCGCGT
>JBDZVW010000127.1:0-7646 GCA_040255885.1 Betaproteobacteria bacterium | reverse complement strand
TGGGCGTGCGCGCCAGCAGCGTGCTTCGGCATACCGAGGCGACCACAATCCGGGCGCACGGCATGGCCGGCTGGCGCCATGCCTACAGCAGCACGACGCCCGAAGCCGACCTCGCATTCAACGGCGGGGAGCAGTTCACCGTTGCCGGTGTACCTGTGGCCCGGGATGCGTTGGCAGTTGCTGCCGGCATCGACATTCGAGTGAAGCGCAATCTCAGTATCGGTGCAGATTACGTCGGCCAGTTCGGCGACGGCGTTCAAAGCAATGGTATTCGCCTTAGCCTCATGCGCCATTTCTGACCGAATCCGCATCACCGTCCAAGGCCCCGCACCGCGCGGGGCCTTTTTTTGCGCTCCGCTTTTACGATCAGCATGAGCACCTCTCCGCAAAGGCCCGGATAGCGCACAGACGGGATGTTGCCATACGCCGTCGTAACTTACTTGCGAGGAGAGCCAGGCAGAAAAAAGGCCTGCGCATCGACCGCCCCTCCCCTGCTGATCTTTGCCCGGGCTCGCCCCCATTGTCAGCGGAGGCTCAATGAAAAGTTTTTTACGGCTTGTGCAATCTGTCGCATCTCCTTACGGAATTCGTGCACCGTTTCTGCGGAGTCGACATCGTCTTGGCGTGAAAAATAGGCCTCGGTAGACAAAGAAAAAGGCCGGCGTTGCCGTCAGCCCACGAGGAGGAGTTTATCGTTTGAGAGAGACGTGAAGCGTCGTCTGTGCTTCACACCCTCTTTGGAAGCAAAATAGCGCGCCCCTTTTACGCGTCAGAAATTTCAACCACTTTCGAATATGCAATCTGAATCCGATGCCTGCGAGCGTTACATACTGACGCGTCGGCTGCGCAATTTATCGGTCATTGCTCAGCGCTCCCTGCGTCGGATGTATTCGCCTTGGTCTTGTCACGGAAGAATGATAAGTCGATCGGCGTACTACTGCCCTTGGGCGTAAAGGTGAACTGCGACATGTCGTAGTGAGCGCCCTCGGCTATATAATCCTGGCGGCCATGCTTGGCAACATAAGCATTGATGCATGTCCTGTCTTCGAACCGGCATATGATTCGCACAACGAAGGGAACGTTCAAAGTGGAAAAATCGGTGTCGAGGTAGGCATTGTCCTGAACTTCTATGAGATCCCCGTAGTGCAGCACGGGGATTTGGTCCGGCACCAGTGCGGTAAGCCACATGTCGACCGCGCTTAACGAGCTACTAAAACGTCCGCCACCCAGCTTTACCCACCGCAGTTTGTGGACTCGATTATCTGCGCTCCAGCCAAACGCCAGCCGCGGATAGAGCCCGGGGTCAGAAAAATCTTCCTCGGATTGGATAACATCCATACGCAGCACTCTGCCGTCATAAGGCTTTGCCACCATTTCACCGCAGCCAGAAAGCACCACTGACGCCAGCCCTGCCACGAAAAGAGATCTCGCGACCTGGCTCAAATCAACCATTGGATCTCCCTGCGCCATTGTCGACAAATCAGCACTGGCTGACGCCTTGGCGACAATTCGTGCATTTAAATTGTGGTTATGAACCGCCACTCACGCCATCAAAGTTGAAGGCTGGCTCCGGCTAGAGACCGGCCTTCATGAAGCTTCTGATGTGAGATCCGCGCGGAAGGAAATTAAGCGCGGGTGAAACCTGAAGCTTGGATGAATTCCAAGGCACGATCTGTGCCAGCCGCTATGCGAACGGTATATTTTTGGACCATATGTCACACGAAGAACAACAATGAGCGTCACCACATGATTTATCCTCGCCTGCGCCGTCGTGATGCTGGGCACCTGCGGGTTGACCGCCTCCTCGTTTTATCTCAAGTCGCGTAGTGAGCGGGAGCAAGCGTCGCGGTCGGCCATCGTGCGTTGTTAAGTCATACCGCAAGCGACAGTAAAGCTTCAGGTGTTGGGAGGCCGGTGCTCTAAATCCTTGCCGAGCGTTTCAACACAGGTGGCCGCCAGCTCAATGATGTGAACGTCTCGATCCGAGTCTCGAATCCAGAGTCAAAGCCTGTGTGATCTTCGTTCGTCTCGTAGCACGGCAATCAGCGTCTGCATGTCATCCGCGCAAGTGCTTGCTGAGGCTGGCTACGACGTGAACTACGGCCGTACAACGCTTACCCCGTTGCACGTGCAGCATACATCCACCTTGATACTGACTCCTTTGATGAGAGCGGTGGCGCAGCGGCGTTGCACAATAGCGGTAACAGTAACGATCTCACGGTCTCGACGCCAGGCGTGCGCGCAAGCAGCGCGCTTCGGCATACTGAGGCGACCACAATCCGGACACACGGCATGGCCGGCTGGCGTCGCGCGTTTGGCAGCACCACCCCAGAGGCAGATCTGGCTTTTAATGATGTCAGCTATTTGCTGTCGCAGGCGTGCCCGTGTACCGAGACCGGCGTAGAAAGCAACGGTGTCCGACTTGGTATCATGCGATGCTTCTGACCACATTATAGAGAGGCGGACAGTTTGACACTCGGGGGCGAGGCGGGATCAGCCGGGATATACCGGGATATAGCGGCACAGAACAAAGACTTAGTAGAAAAATCGGGCCGCGAAAACCTTGCGCGCCATTTGGCACAGAAATCGAGCGCGTGAGGGCACTCGACAAAATTTAGCGCGTTATTTGGGACATCAGAAAAATCGAAAGCCGGATCGTTAGCGGCCGGCACATCCGGCGCTTTAAACGGCCACGCTAACACATTTCCAACAGCCACACCTCGATCGAAATCGCTGGCGCGCCGACCAGGCCCCTCGCGTCGTTCCGTATCTGCCTTGATGCGATCACCGAACGCCGCGAACAACGCATCGATGCGGCGATCGACTTCCCCTTCTGTCATGCAGTAGCCTCCGCTGGACATTTTTATGATCCAAGGGGCCGATCAGACGGGTTTGATAAGCGGCCTCGCGATTTTCTGTGAATCGGGTGAGCTACCGGCCAGCTGATAGAGCGTCGCGACCCATTGGGCTTGCTTTTCCGGAGACAAGGTTTTCCCCGTCTCCGCCTCCACGTCACGCAACATTTCTGCCAGCCGAACGAGTATGCCAGCCAGGCGATGTACATCGAGCGGCGCATCCGGCTGATGCCCCTCCTCACCCGTCAGCAGCCACGTAGGTGATACACCGGCGGTCAACGCCATGATCAGCAGCCTGTCGGCCGTCGGTTGAGACATCCCCAACCGCCACTTACGAACAGCAGACGCCGATACCCTATTCCCGCACAAACGTGCGAACGGAAGGTCGCCGTCGGCCTTATCCGCGATGATTCCAATGCGCTGCGCCAGGCCGTCATAGTAATCGGGGGGAAGTTTGACCAAATATCTGGCCGCCGACGGCTCGGTCATAGTTTTCGCAGTGTTTTGTTTTTTAGACCTTTTCATCAATTCCGCCGCGTAACGGCATTTCCCGAACTTTGACGCAAAAAACACACTCACACGAACGTGTTGACAGTTCGCACGTTTGTGCGACACAATGTCTATATGTCAACTGCACATAGACATAAAAAACCAGCCTGTAAGGACTGGCATAAAGCGGATATCAAGGCCGCGCTGGAGAAGGCTGGCTGGACGTTGCGCACCCTCTCCGAGACGCACGGTTATGCGCCCGGCAGCCTGGTCGAAGCCCTGCGTCGACCGTGGCCGCGCGCCGAGCGGATCATCGCCCAGGCGATAGGGCGCACACCGCAGGAAATCTGGCCATCGCGCTATTCCCGGCATCATATCACCGCGGCCACGTCGCGCAATGAACCGGCCCGGGGGGCCGCCTGATCATGCGCATCCGCGATCAGCGCACCGCCGACCTGTTCGAAGTGCCGCAGCCCGCACCCGAGGCGCCTGGATCGCAGGACTACCGCGCCGAGATCGCCAACCTCGTATCGTCGTTGCTGAAAAAAGCTCCATGTGAAGATCGCTTCGAGGTCGCCGCCCGCATGAGCCGGCTGCTCGGCCGCGAAATCTCGAAGTACATGCTCGACGCCTGGTCATCCGAGGCGCGCGAAGCACACAACATCCCCCTCTACGTCATCCCCGTCATGGAAGCGGTGTGCCAGGCGAACGATTTCGCCGTGTGGCATGCCGCCAAAGTCGGCGCCCGCGTTCTGGTCGGCCGCGACGTTCTCACCGCGGAGCTCGGCAAGCTCGAACGCGTACGCGACGAAGCCGCCCAGGGCATCCGCGCCCTCAAACAACTCATGCAACACGGAGCAAACAAGTGATCGAACCGCGTCACTTCACCGCGCGCGAACTCGCAGGCATGCCAGGTATGCCGGCGACGCAGAGCGCCGTGATCCGCGCCGCGAAACGTCATGCATGGACATCGCGCCCACGCTGCGGCCGCGGCGGCGGCCGTGAATATCCGCTGACCGTCCTGCCGGCACCCACCCGCGAACACCTGCTGCGCCAGCTCGCCGCTGACGGCGAGTCGACATCGACCGATATCATCTCGACACCGTCGGCCGACACCACCGCGCTGAAGGAGTGGCAGCGCAGCCGTGCCGAAGCGCGCATGGCCATCGTCGCCGAGATCCGGCGCCTGGCGCAGGCCGGAGCCGGAATCGAGCGCGCGATGCGCACCGTCATCGAGCTCGCCGCGGCCGGCCAGCTGCCCGAACACCTGCAGCGCCTGGTGCCGGTCGCCAACGCCAAGTCTGGCGGCAGCGGCACGCGCACGCTGTCGCGCAGCACGCTGCATCGCTGGATCGCGCACGCCGACCAGGGCGTCGGCGCGCTCGCACCGAAGCCGCGCGAAGTACTGCATGCGCCGGCGTGGCTCGCACCGCTCCTGGAACAGTATCGGCGCCCACAGAAAGTATCGCTCGCCGCCGCCTACGAGCAGCTGTGCAAGACGCTGCCGGCCGCCGAGCCGCGGCCCAGCATCTACCAGGTGCGCCGCCTGCTGAAGAAGGTCGGCCGCGTCGAGCTGCAGCGCGGCCGCATGGGACCGCGCCAGCTCAAAAACATCCGGCCGTTTGTCCGCCGCGACTCCACCGGCATGTGGCCGACCGACTGCTACAGCGCGGACGGCCACACCTTCGACGCAGAAACCGCCCATCCGCTGCACGGCCGGCCGTTCCGGCCCGAGCTCACCAGCGTCATCGACGTCAATACACGCCGCGCCGTCGGCTGGTCCGCCGGCCTCGCGGAATCCACGTGGACCGTCGCGGACGCGCTCCGCAACGCCGTCGAAGTCGGCGGCATCCCCGCGCTTTTCTACGTCGACAACGGCAGCGGCTACTGCAACGCCATCCTCAACGGTCCGTCGATCGGCATCCTCGCGCGGCTGCACACCACAATCACACACAGCATCGCCTACAACAGCCAGGCGCGTGGCGTCATCGAGCGCTCGCACCAGACGATCTGGACACACGGCGCCAAGGAATTCGCGACCTATATGGGCGCGCCGATGGATCCCGAAGCGAAGCAGAAGGTCTACAAGCTCACGCGCGACGACATCAAGCGCAGCGGCCGGTCCCGGCTGCTCATGCCGTGGCCCGAATTCCTCGCGTGGTGTCAGGACCGCATCGACGCCTACAACAATCACCCGCACACCAGCCTGCCGCGCGTGCGCGATCCGCACACCGGCAAGCTGCGGCACCAGACGCCGAACGAAGCATGGCAAGCCGCCATCGACGAGGGCTGGCAGCCGACCACCATCGACCGCACCGAGGCCGATGACCTGTTCCGGCCCTACAAGCGCGCCACCGTCACCCGCGGCGAAGTACGCCTGTTCGGAAACATCTATTTCTCGCGCGACCTCGAGGAATACCACGGCGAGCAAGTCATCGTCGGCTACGACATACACGACGCCTCGCGCGTCTGGATCCGTGACCACACCGGCCGCATGATCTGCGTCGCCGAATTCGAGGCCAACAAGCGCGATTACTTCCAGCAGACCGTGGTGCAACGCGCCGCCGAAGAGCGTGCGCGCGGCCGCATCAAGCGCGCCCAGGCAAAGATCGACGAGGCCGAGCTCGAGCTCAACCCGCCGGCGCTCATCGAGCAGCAGCCGACCCTGACCATCCCGCTCCATATCGTCCAGCCCGAGCCCGCGGCCATCCCCGCCGCCGCGCCGGCCAACGCGCGCCCGATGTTCGATTCGGATGCCGCGCAATACCGCTGGCTGATGCAGCACACCGACCGCTGGACCGATCACGACCGCACGTGGATCGAGG
Source organism: Betaproteobacteria bacterium (assembly GCA_040255885.1). Classification (GTDB taxonomy): domain Bacteria; phylum Pseudomonadota; class Gammaproteobacteria; order Burkholderiales; family JBDZVW01; genus JBDZVW01. The sequence goes on along the minus strand of JBDZVW010000127.1, from coordinate 1,477 downwards.
ATTACCGATTTTCGAGTGAATACGCCGACATCTTCGGCGATGAAGGAGAGGTGGCCGCCAGCAAGTAGCAGCTTGCCGACGGCCTGGTGCAGTGAACACCTGAACAGCAAGAGGAGCATAGCGAATGCATCCAGTCTTTGTCAAAACGTCCAACTACGAGCGATTCCGCACCGGCATCAGCGCCGTCGAATCGCGCGGCGCCACCGAAGCGAGCCTCATGCTCGTGACCGGCGAAGCGGGATTCGGCAAAACCGAAACCCTCGACCAGTGGGCGGTGCAGACCGGCGCCGTCTACCTGCGCGCCAAAGTCGAATGGACCCCGCACTACTTCATGTCCGAGCTCGCCGAGCGCCTCAAAGTCGACGCCCGCGGCCGCGCGAAGGAAATCTTCGCCCGCATCATCGGCGTCATGGGCACGCAGCAGATTCCGCTCATCATCGACGAGATCGAGCACTGCATGCGCGACGGCGCCAAGGTGCTCGAAGCCGTGCGCGACATCACGGACCTCACCGAAGTGATCGGCGTGCTGATCGGCATGGAAAAAGTGCAGGCTCGCATCGCGCGCCATGCACAAATCAGCAGCCGCATCGCGCACGTCGTCACCTTCGTGCCGGCGACGCCGGAAGACGCCGCCAAGTGCTGCAAGGAGTTGGCGGAGATCGAGATCGCGCCCGACCTCATCGCCGAGATCCACCGCCAGTCCGGCGGCCGCATGCGCGAGATCATGAACGCGATCGCCACCTGCGAGCGCACCGCCAGGCGCGCGGGCGCGAAGAAGATCAGCGCCGCCGACATGGCCGGCCAGGTGCTCATTCACGACTGGCAGGCGCGCAGGCCGCACGTGGTGCAGCCGGTACGCGCGGCGAGGGGGCGGTCATGAGCCAAGTCGAATCTCTCACCTTCGACACCTTGCGTGTCGCGAACCTGCGTCGCGCGCAAGAGAGCTACCGCTGCGGGGACTGGTCGCTCAACGACTGGATGACTGCGCTGGCTGGCGAGGTCGGGGAGTTGGCAAACGTCCTCAAGAAAGTGCGACGCGGAGACTTCACGCTCGAACAAGTGCGGCCCGGCGTTGCGGCCGAGTTGGCGGACATACAAACCTATCTCGACATCCTTGCAGCGAAAGTCGGCATCGACCTGGGCGATGCCACATGCAAGAAATGGAATGAGGTGTCCCTGCGTGTCGGATCGCCCCTCCGCATTTCGCGTGTGGGTATGACGGAGACGACATCATGAGCGGCTACTTCTCCGATCTCAACCCGAAACTGCCCGAGGATCTCGCCGTCGTCGCAATCCGTCACGTACTCACGCGCATCCGCAACCGCAAGCCGCTCGGCACCGTGTCATTCGACCATCTGGTGAATGCGCTCGCCGCCTTGGAGCGCAAGCCTGTCGAAGAAGTGCGCGCGCTTTTCACGCCGCCGTCAGGAGCCCGTTAAATGATCTGGGTGACTGAAAAGGTGCTAACGGCGATCGG
>JBDZVW010000126.1:0-7646 GCA_040255885.1 Betaproteobacteria bacterium | reverse complement strand
TGAACACCGTCACGCTGCCGGTCGGATGCACGCGCACTTCGCCGGCCTCGAACAGCCCGGCACGCGCACCGAGCTGTCCCGCGAGATTCGATGGCGCCAGTCCGCAGGCTTCGATGTAACAGGAATAGCCGAGGCCGCGCAGCTTGCCGCGCTGTTCGGCGTCCGTGCGGCGCGCTTCGAATCCGGCAACGTCGGCCAGCTTCACCGCTTCATCGAGCGTGGCGTTGAAGTTCCCGGCGTCGTAAGTCAGGCCGACCGGCGTCTGGTACGGAAACTCGGTGATGAAATTGCGGCGCCGGATTTCCGCCTGATCGATGCCCAGTTCGCGCGCGGCGGCCGATACCAGCCGTTCGACGACGAACGCCGCCTCCGGCCGCCCGGCGCCGCGATAGGCGTCCACCGGCGACGTGTTGGTGAACACGCCGGTCACCTCGCAATGAATCGCCGGCGTCGTGTACTGTCCGGCCAGCAGCGTCGCATAAAGAATGGTCGGAATGCACGACGCGAAGGTCGACAGGTAGGCGCCGAGATTGGCGGTGGTGCGCACGCGCATCGCCAGGAATTTTCCGTTGTTGTCGAGCGCCAGCTCGGCGTGCGTGACGTGGTCGCGTCCATGCGCGTCGGACAAAAACGATTCCGAGCGTTCGGCGGTCCACTTGATCGGCCGGCCGACCTGTTTCGACGCCCAGGTGATCACGGTTTCTTCGGCATAGAGGTAGATCTTGGAGCCGAAGCCGCCGCCGACGTCGGGCGCGATCACGCGCACCTTGTGCTCCGGCAGACCGAGCACGAAGGCGGTCATCAGCAGCCGCTCGACGTGCGGATTCTGATTGGCGACATGCAGCGTATAGCTATCCTCGGCGCGCGAATACTGCGCGACCGCAGCGCGCGGCTCGATCGCGTTCGGGATCAGCCGGTTGTTGATGAAGTCGAGCGTCGTGACATGCGCCGCCTGCTCGAACGCTTGGTCAGTGGCCGCCTTGTCGCCGTGCGACCAGACGTAGCAGACGTTGTCCGGGGCGACGTCGTGAACCGCGGGTGCGCCGGGCTTGATCGCGTCGTCCGGCCGCACCACCGCGGGCAGCACTTCGTAATCGACATCGATCAGTTCGGCCGCGTCCTTTGCCTGATAGACGGTTTCGGCGATCACGCAGGCGACAGTGTCGCCGACGTAACGCACCTTGCCCTGTGCCAGCGGCGGATGCGGCGGCTCCTTCATCGGCTGGCCGTTGACGTCGGTGATCAGCCAGCCGCACGGCAGGCCGCCGACTTTCGCCGCGGCCAGATCGTCGCCGGTGAAGACCGCGACGACGCCGGGCGCGGCCTGCGCGGCGGCAGTGTCGATTTTTCTGATCACCGCATGCGCATGCGGGGAACGCAGGAAATACGCGCAGGTCTGGCGCGGCAGCGTGACGTCGTCGGTGTATTGCCCGCTGCCGGTGAGGAAGCGTTTGTCCTCCTTGCGCCTGACCGACTTGCCGATGATCGCTTCGCTCATGATGCCACCTCCTGACGCGGGCTGGAGGAATGTTCCGCGGCCATTGCGGCCGCCGCACTCTGCACCGCTTTCACGATGTTGTGATAGCCGGTGCAGCGGCACAGGTTGCCGTCGAGTCCGGCGCGGATGGTCTGTTCATCGGGATGCGGATGATGTTTCACCAGGTCGATTGCGGCCATCACCATGCCCGGCGTACAGAATCCGCACTGCAGGCCATGATGTTCGCGGAACGCGGCCTGCATCGGATGCAGTTCGCCATCGGCCGGCGTGATGCCCTCGATGGTGACGACGGTTGCGCCGTCCGCCTGTGCCGCGAGCACGTTGCACGATTTCACCGCGCGGCCGTCGAGATGCACGGTGCAGGCGCCGCATTGTCCGGTGTCGCAGCCGATGTGGGTGCCGGTAAGCAGCAGGTTGTCGCGCAGGAACTGCACCAGCAGCGTGCGCGGATCGATCTCCGCCGACACCGCTTTACCGTTGACGGTGAGAGAAATGCCGATGCCCATAAAGCCTCCTCATCATTGCGGAACTTTGCGGCAGCCGTCGTCAGTCTGGAGCCGCGGCACCGGAGAGGGCGCACTGCGGTTCTGCTTCCGGTTACCGGGCGTGCATGGCGAAACGCGGGACGACCGGAAAATTTTCGCCGCGGGACGCCGCTCTGCCGGCGTGTTGCGACCCGATCGCTCCGAAGCATGCTAGCCGATGCCTTTCAAGATATCAACTGGCGGCCGACATGCTGCCGGTGCGTTGCTTGACCCTCTGTGTCGCGGGGACTAATCTTTGACAGGATTGCCTGTCGCATTTTTTCCGATGGGCGCGCGGGCGAAGGAGATCATCATGGACAGTATCGATACGGAGGTATTGCGCAGCGCCGTGCAATGGCTGGATGCCGGGCGGCAGGCGACCCTGGCAACGGTGGTGAAGACCTGGGGTTCGGCACCTCGTCCGGTCGGTGCGATGCTGGTGATCCGCGACGATGGCCAGGTATCCGGCTCGGTGTCGGGCGGCTGCGTCGAGGACGATCTGATCGCGCGCGTGCGCAAGCATCAGCTTTCCGGCGGCACGCCGGAGGTCGTGACCTACGGCGTGACCAAGGAAGAGGCGGAACGCTTCGGCCTGCCGTGCGGCGGTACGCTGAAGATCGTGCTGGAGCCGCTGTCGGCCGAGTCCGGCATGCGTGCGTTGCTGGATACGGTGGCGCGCCACGAGCTGGTCGCGCGCACGCTCGACATGAACACCGGGCACGCCGTGCTGGCGCCCGGTAAATGGTCTGACGTGCTGGAATTCGACGGGGCGACGCTGAGAACCATCCATGGGCCGCGCTGGCGGCTGCTGATCATCGGTGCCGGGCAGCTTGCGCATTACCTTGCGTACATGGCGCGCGCGGTCGATTACCAGGTAACGGTGTGCGAGCCGCGCGAGGAATATGCGCTGTCATGGAAGCTGCCGGACGTTGCAATCGATCGCGGCATGCCGGACGACGTGGTGCTGGCGATGAACACCGACGGTCATACCGCGGTGGTGGCGGTGACGCACGATCCGAAGCTCGATGACATGGCGCTGCTGGAAGCATTGAAATCGCCGGCGTTCTACGTCGGCGCAATCGGCTCGCAGAAGAACAACGATGCGCGCCGGCGGCGGCTGAAGCAGTTCGATCTGTCGGACGACGAGATCGCCCGGCTGCACGGCCCGGTCGGCCTGCCGATCGGCAGCCGCACGCCGCCCGAGATTGCGGTGTCGATACTGGCCGAGATGACCGCGGTGCGCCGCGGTGTCACGCTGGTCGGCGCGCGGACCGCGTCGTCAATGGCGGAAACCGATCCGTTTGCCTGCCGCATGTAGGCGGAGGTCGTTCAACGCCGGCGCCGGCATGCATCATGCCAAGGTTGCTTTCATCCCGGACGCTGTTGCTGGCCGTGGCGTTCGTCGTCGGCCTCCTGGCCGGTCCGGCCAGGGGTGCCGGTGCGGTTGCCAACGGCATATTCCTGATTGCGCGGCCCGGCATGAAGGATCCGAATTTCAGCAAGACGGTGGTGCTGGTGACGCTGCCGAAAGGCGGCGCGCCGCTGGGCGTCATCATCAACCGGCCGCTGAAGCAGCGGCTCGCCGACCTGTTTCCGGATTTCAAGACGCTGAAGGGCAAGGCCGATCCGATTTATTTCGGCGGCCCGGTCGAGCTGCCGCTGGTGTCGTTCGTGGTGCGTTCGGCAAAAACGCCCGATGATGCGTTGCCGGTGCTGCATGATGTTTATTTCAGCACCAGCCACAAGCTCTTCGAAAAGCTGATGAAGCGTCCGGACCCGACCGCGAACGTGCGCGTGTTCGCCGGCTATTCGGGATGGGCGCCGGGACAGCTGCAAATGGAAATCAAGCGCGGCGGCTGGTATACGCTGCCGGCTGATGCCAATACCATATTCAGTGACGATCCTGCTAAAATGTGGGGCAGGCTGGTCGAGCGTGCGTCCCGGGAGAAGACGCACTGGATGCGGTGACGTTCGTGTGCTGCTGTTGAAACCTGGCGCCGGCCTGTCGCGGCTCCCCCGCTTTTTAAATCAATAATTCCCGCCGCATCTCGTGATCGCGGCCGGGCTGCGCATCATGAGTCGTAATTACGATTGGTCGACGAGATTTGCCGTGATGGTGGGCGTCGTGATAGTCGGGCTGGTGCTGATGGCGTACGGCGGCAGCCGCCGGCTGAAAGTGGGCGACAAGGTCAATCTGCCGGCGCTCAAGCTGCTCGACGGGCAGCGGCTGCCGGCCGGTTATTTTCGCGGCAAGGCGGTGGTCGTCGAATACTGGGCATCGTGGTGTTCCTACTGCCGGCAGCAGGATCCCTACCTCGAATCGCTGGCGTTGAATACGGGCGGAAATGGGCTGGACATTCTCGCGGTGAGTGTTGACAGCAGCGCTTCCGCGGCCAGGGCCTACATCCAGAAACATCAGTACACATTTTCCGCCGTCATGCAGAACGGTGCGCTGCGCCGGCTGTTCGGCGACCCGCACGTCATCCCGGAGCTTTTCGTGATCACCGGCGACGGCAGGATTGCCGAAATCATTCACGGACAGACGTCGGGAGCCCGCATACTCGGTCTCGCCCGCTATGCGCGCACGCATGGTGAGGGCGATCACGCGTTGAAGCCCTATCGATTATACTGAGCGTCGACGGTTGCCTTTTCAGACGGCTTCTGCTTTGATGCCGGAATGAGAGGTATCGTCACCATTTTGCTGGCCGCACTCGCATTGCTGCACACCTTTGCGGCCGCATCGGTGGAAACCGCCGGGGACGCAAGGCGGCTTGCACTGTTGATCCGGATCGACGGCGCAATCGGTCCGGCGACCAGTGATTATGTTACGCGCGGCCTGAAACACGCGGCAGACGAACACGCCGGACTGGTCATTCTGCAGATCGACACACCGGGCGGACTGGCAACTTCGATGCGCGAGATCGTCAAGGCGATCCTGGCATCGCCGGTGCCGGTGGCCGGCTTTGTCGCGCCCGGCGGCTCGCGTGCGGCGAGTGCCGGCACCTACATCATGTACGCGACACACATCGCCGCGATGGCGCCGGCGACCAACATCGGTGCGGCGACACCGGTCAGCCTGATGGGTGGCGCGCCGGAAAGCGGCGGTTCCAAAAAAAATGAAAAGACCGAAAAGAACGGCAACGGCGGGGCGTCCGAAAAAAAACCGGCCGAGCCGGCCACGGCCGAAGGGCGCAAGGTGCTGAACGATTCGATCGCCTACATCCGCGGACTGGCGGCCAGGCGCGGCCGCAACGCGGACTGGGCGGAAAAGGCGGTGCGCGATGCCGCCAGCCTGCCGGCGGAGCAGGCGCTGAAACAACATGTGATCGACCTGATCGCGGACGGCATTCCGGATCTGCTGACGAAACTCAACGGTAGAAAGGTGGCCATCGAAGCGGGAACTGTGACATTGCAAACTGAAAACATGACGATCGAGGCATGGAAGCCGGACTGGCGCACGCGCTTCCTTGCCGTCATTGCCAATCCGTCGGTCGCCTACATTCTGATGCTGATCGGCATCTACGGCCTGATACTGGAAGGCTATAATCCCGGCGGCGTGCTGCCCGGCGTGGTCGGCGGGATTTGCCTGCTGCTGGCGTTGTACGCGTTTCAGATACTGCCGGTCAATTTTGCCGGGCTGCTGCTGATTGCGCTGGGCGTCATTCTGATCATCGCCGAGACCTTCGTACCGGCTTACGGTTCGCTCGGCATCGGCGGTGTCATCGCATTTGTGATCGGATCGATCATTCTGATGGATACGGGGGTACCGGGTTTCGAAGTGCCGCTGGCGCTGGTGACCGGCGTCGCGATCGCCGGCGCGCTGCTGGTGTTCGGCATCGCGTATTTCGCGCTGCATTCGCGCAGCCGGCCGGTGGTGAGCGGACGCGAGCAGATGATCGGCAGCGTGGCGGAAGCGGTGACCGCGTTCGAGTCTGCCGGGACGGTGCGCGTGCATGGCGAGATGTGGAGCGCGCGGAGCACGGCCCCGGTCCGCGCCGGTCAGCGGGTGCGGGTGATGGGCATCGAGGGACTGACGCTGCAGGTCAGTCCGGATGAAAGTGAACCGAAGAGAGGTGTCTGATGTTTGAAGCCGTTGGCGTCATTGTCATCATCATACTGATCGTGCTGTTCAGTTCGCTGAAAATCCTGAAAGAGTACGAACGCGGCGTGATCTTTCTGTTCGGACGCTTCCAGAGCGTCAAGGGCCCCGGCATCATCCTGGTGTTTCCGGTCGTGCAGCAGATGATGCGGGTCGATCTGCGCGTGATGGTGCTGGACGTGCCGCCGCAGGACGTGATTTCGCGCGACAACGTGTCGGTCAAGGTCAACGCCGTCATCTATTTCCGCATCATCGATCCGGAAAAGGCGACGATCCAGGTGGCGCAGGTTTACGAGGCCACCAGCCAGCTCGCACAGACCACGCTGCGCTCGGTGCTGGGGCGGCACGACCTGGACGACATGCTGGCCGAGCGCGACAAGCTCAACCACGACATTCAGACCATTCTGGACCAGCATACCGACGCGTGGGGCATCAAGGTATCCAACGTCGAGATCAAGCAGGTCGATCTCGACGAAGGCATGATCCGCGCGATCGCGAGGCAGGCGGAAGCCGAACGGCAGCGGCGCGCAAAGGTCATCAACGCCGAAGGCGAGCTGCAGGCGTCCGAAAAACTGATGCAGGCGGCGCAGGTGCTGATTCAGCAGCCGCAGGCGATCCAGCTGCGCTATCTGCAGACGCTGGTGGAGGTCGCGGGCGACAAGACCTCGACCATCGTCTTCCCGCTGCCGATGGATCTGATCGAGCCGCTGATCGACAAGCTCAAGAAGGAGTAGCAGACAGGTATGGATCGCGCGCGCAAGCCGCAACGGCGCAAACCCGGCGAAGGCGAGCATGAAATACGCGAATATCTGACGCAGGCGATTGCGCGCGGAGCGCTGGCACCGGGTCGCAAACTGCCGACGGAACGCGAGCTCGCCGAACAGTTTCATGCGCCGCGCAGCGCGGTGCGCAAGGTGCTGACGGTGCTGGAAGTGAAGGGCTGCATCACCCGCTCCGTCGGGCGCGGCACGTTTGTCGCCGATACCAGGGCGCATGCCGCCGGCGATCCGCTGGCGGCCGGCGGGGTGGATGCGAGCCCCGCCCAGATCATGGAAGTCCGCCTGCTGTTCGAGCCCGGGCTGGCCGAGCTGGTGGTGCACAATGCGACCGCGTCGGATTTCGCGCAGTTCGAGCTGTGTCTCGAAAAGGCCGAAGCGATGCGCAGCCTGGAGGAATTCGAACTGTGGGACAGTGCGCTGCATCAGGCAATTGCCGCCGCGACCCACAACAATCTCGCGATCCGGATTTCGCAGATGATCAATGCATTGCGCCAGCAGGCGGAATGGGGCACGCTGAAGCGCCACAGCCTGACGCCGGAACGCCGCCTCGCCTATCAGAAAGAACATCGCGAACTGGTCGAATCGCTGAAGGCGCGTGACGGCGACGGCGCACGGGCACTGCTGATTGCGCATCTGCGTCACGTGCGCCGCAGTCTGCTCGGCTTCTGAATTTACTGCTCACGGGGTCATTGTTACGATTGTCTCTTATTGTCATTTATAGTATCGATTCAATATATAAATAAAAG
>JBDZVW010000483.1:0-2058 GCA_040255885.1 Betaproteobacteria bacterium | reverse complement strand
TCTCCTTGGGCACCAATTAAACGAACCTCTGGCGCGGTGATCTCACCGTTGATTCGAGGTTCTCTTTCCTGTGCTATAACCTGCCCTCCTGGTATCTAAACGCCGGCTGCGGCACTGCGCGCGGCGATCTCGGCAGCGAGTCGCGCAATGAAATCAGCGACCGCCATCTGACCCAGATCTTCGCCCTTGCGAGTGCGTACAGCCACCTTTGAAGCGGCTACTTCCTTGTCGCCCACAATGACTTGGTAAGGCAGCTTCTGCAAACTATGTTCTCGAATTTTATAGGTTATTTTCTCATTTCTCAAGTCGGCTTCGGCGCGCAACCCGGCATTCAGCAGCGTCTCACGCACGTTTTCGGCGTACGCCCTCTGGTGCTCCGAGATATTCAGCACGACGACCTGCACCGGCGCCAGCCATAACGGCATCGCGCCGGCATAATGCTCGATCAGAATGCCGATGAAGCGCTCCATCGAACCCAGAATCGCCCGGTGCAGCATTACCGGCACCTGGCGCGTGTTGTCCTCGGCGACGTATTCCGCGTCGAGCCGTCCCGGCATCGAAAAATCGAGCTGCATCGTCCCGCATTGCCATACCCGGCCCAGACTGTCTTTCAGCGCAAATTCGATTTTCGGGCCATAGAACGCGCCCTCGCCCGGCTGCAATTCGTAGTCCGGCGCCTTGCTGCGCAGCGCCGTCTCGAGTGCCGCCTCGGCCCTGTCCCACTGTTCGTCGGAACCGACCCGCTTCTCCGGACGCGTCGAGAACTTGATCAGTATGTCGTTGAAACCGAAGTCGGCATACACCCGCCGCAGCAGGTCGATGAACGCCACCACCTCGGCTTCAATCTGCGCTTCGGTGCAGAAAATGTGCGCATCGTCCTGCACGAAACCGCGCACCCGCATCAGTCCGTGCAGCGCGCCCGACGGCTCGTTGCGGTGGCAGGAACCGAACTCCGCCAGCCGCAGCGGCAGATCGCGATAACTCTTGATGCCCTGATTGAATATCTGGACGTGGCCCGGACAGTTCATCGGCTTGATCGCGTAGTCGCGTTTTTCCGATTCGGTGGTGAACATGTTTTCGCGGAAATTCGCCCAGTGTCCGGAACGCTCCCACAGCGAACGGTCCATCACCAGCGGCGTGCGCACTTCCTGGTAGCCGTGTGCGGTCAGCACGCCGCGCAGATACTGTTCGATCTGCTGCCAGATCACCCAGCCGTGCGGATGCCAGAACACCATGCCCGGCGCCTCGTCCTGCAGATGAAACAGATCGAGCTGCCTGCCGAGCTTGCGGTGATCGCGCTTTTCCGCTTCCGCAAGGCGGTGCAGATAGGCGTCCTGCTCGTCCTTTTTCGTCCACGCAGTACCGTAGATCCGCTGCAGCATTTCGTTGCGGGAATCACCGCGCCAGTAGGCGCCGGCCACGCTGAGCAGCTTGAACACTTTCAGTCTGCCGGTGGACGGCACATGCGGCCCGCGGCACAGATCGACGAAATTATCCTGGCGGTAGAGCGAAATTTCCTGATCGGCCGGAATCGACGCGATGATTTCCGCCTTGTAGTGCTCACCCAGCCCGTTGAAGTAGGCGACGGCGGCGTCGCGCGCCATCACTTCGCGCTTCACCGGCAGGTCGCGACGCGCGATCTCCGCCATGCGCTTTTCGATCGCCGCCAGATCTTCCGGCGTGAACGGCTGCTTGCGCGAAAAATCGTAGTAGAAACCGTCTTCGATCACCGGCCCGATCGTCACCTGGACATCCGGATACAGCTCCTTCACCGCATGCGCCAGCAGGTGGGCCGTCGAATGACGAATGATTTCCACGCCATCCGGGTCGCGTTCGGTGACGATCGCGACGTCGCTGTCCGAAGTGACCGGATATGACGTGTCGACCAGCTTGCCGTTCACCCGCCCGGCGAGCGCCGCGCGCGCCAAGCCGGCGCCGATGCTTTGCGCAACGTCGGCAACAGTGACCGGATGATCGAAACTGCGTTCCGATCCGTCCGGCAAACGAATGACAGGCATTTCAGTTCCAGCGCTGCAAAATAAAAGTGCGGCGCGGCCG
>JBDZVW010000482.1:0-2064 GCA_040255885.1 Betaproteobacteria bacterium | reverse complement strand
GCCGGCCAGATCGGCAGGATGTACGACGGCAGTTTCGAATCGGACAGCGTGAAGAACACGTAGATGAACACCGCCCAGATCAGGCACAGCCGCAGCGGCCTGAAGCGCGCGGCCGGCGCATCGCCGCGCCAGGCGCGCGGCAGCGCATCGAAAAAGGTGATCAGCCATGGCACCAGGCCGGCGAACAGGATCGGGAAGAAATACCACCATGGCTGGGTGCGGCGCGCGATCGGCGTCAGGAAACGCTCGAAATGCTCGTGCACGAAAAAGAATTGCGAGAACTCCGGATTCTTCAGCTGCACCAGCACGAACCACGGCGCGGTGATCACGAAGAACAGGATCAGGCCGGTCACCAGGTGCAGCCGTTTCCACAGCGCCCAGTCGCGTTCTATCAGCGAATAGAGCACCAGTACTGCGCCCGGCAGCGCGATGCCGATCAAGCCCTTCGACAGCATCGCCAGCGCCATCCCCGCCCACGCGACGTGCATCCACAGCCGCGTCGCCGCCGGCGTGGCACCGTCGCGCTGCGCCAGCAGGAATGCCCACAGCACCGCGCCCATGAAAAACGACACCCCCATGTCGAGCGTGTTGATGTGCGCGATGAACACGTAGATCAGGCTGCTGCCGAGCACCGCCGCCGCATAGAAGCCGGCCAGCGGCCCGAACAGCAGCAGGCCCGCCAGCCACACCGCGAAAATGCCGAGCAGGCCGGTCAGCGCCGGCCACAGCCGCGCCGTCCACTGGTGCTGGCCGAACACCTCGTAGGCCACCGCGGTTGCCCAGTACTGCAGCGGCGGTTTTTCGAAATATTTGATGCCGTTGAGCCGTGGCGTTACCCAGTTGCCGCTGACCACCATTTCACGCGGGATTTCGGCGTAGCGGCCTTCGTCGGGCTTGATCAGCTTGCGGTATTCGAGATTGCCGAACCAGATCACAATGAGCGCCAGCAGCAGCCACGCGAGATGGCGTGGTGGCGGCACCGCCGGTAAGGTCATCGGAGCGGATGTTCTTGTTTTCAAACGGCCGGAAGTATAGCACGCGGCGATGTCGCTTCCGGCGCCAGGCAGGCGTCGGCGAGATGCTCGAACACGCGTGCTTCAGTGCCGTCGGCGAACAACGCCGGTGCGTGTCCCAGATGCGGATAATGAGTGAGCGTCGAGCGGGTATAGGCGGGATCGTAATGGCGGGTCAGCAGGGCTTCGACCAGTGCATCCCAGTTGCCGTCGCGTGCCAGCGTCTTCCATTCGTCGATCGTCGCGTGTCCGTAAAGCGCGGTCAGGCGGTCGAGTTGGGTGCCAAGGGCGGCAACGTCGTCCGCCAAATGCGCATACTCTTCGCGCAGCAGCGCGATGCGGGTCGCGACGCCGGCATCGAGCTTCACGCATTCGCTGTCCCACATGCGGTCGATCAGCGCCTGCGGCACACGCAGCGTGCCGATCTTCCGGCTCTCGGATTCGACGTACACCGGGCGCTGCGGATCGAAACCGCGCAGCGCGTTCCACAGCAGGCTTTCGAAGCGTTTCTGTGACGGCTGCGGCCGATCCGGCAGGTCACCCAGCACCGAGCCGCGGTGCGCGGCGTGGCCTTCGAGATCCAGCACCTGTGCGCCCCGTGCGGCGAGCGCGCGCAGCAGTCGGCTCTTGCCGGAGCCGGTGAGGCCGCATACCACGCGCCACTGAAAGTGCGTCGGCAACCGTTCGAGGTCGCTGATCACTGCACGCCGATAGGCGCGATAGCCGCCGTCGAGCTGGCCAGCGCGCCAGCCGATCTGTGCCAGCACGTGCGCCAGCGCGCCGCTGCGGTTGCCGCCGCGCCAGCAATAGACCAGCGGCCGCCACGCCGGCGGCTTGTCGCGCAGTGCGTGTTCCAGATGGTGGGCGATGTTGCGTGACACCAGTGCCGCGCCGGCCTTCTTCGCGGCGAGTGCCGAAACCTGCTTGTACAGTGTGCCGATGCGCGCGCGCTCGTCGTCGTCGAGTACCGGGCAGCTGAGCGCGCCCGGCACGTGATCCTCGGCGAACTCGGACGGCGAGCGCACGTCGATCACCTCGTCAAATTCGGGCA
>JBDZVW010000481.1:0-2065 GCA_040255885.1 Betaproteobacteria bacterium | reverse complement strand
CCGCAGGCGCTGGTGATCGTTGCATTCATTCTCGGCATGCTGGGCGCGATTCCGGGCATGCCGCATCTGGCGTTTCTGCTGTTCGCCGCGATCATCGGCGGCGGCGCCTGGTGGCAGATGCAACGCAAGCGCGAAGCCGAGGCGCCGCAGCCGGCGCCGGCGGTGGCGCCGGCCGACGCGCCGGACGTGACGTGGGACGATCTGGTGCCGATCGACGTGCTCGGACTGGAAGTCGGCTACCGGCTGATCACGCTGGTCGACAAGGGCCAGGACGGCGAACTGCTGCGGCGGATCAAGGCCATCCGCAGGAAATTTGCGCAGGAAATCGGCTTCCTGCCGCCGGCGGTGCACATCCATGACAACCTGGAATTGGCGCCGACCGCCTACCGCATCACGCTGAAAGGCGTGACGATCGCCAGCGGCGAAAGCCACGTCGGCATGTATCTCGCGATCAACCCCGGACACGTCAGCGGCACGCTGCCCGGCATCGAGACGCGCGATCCGGCGTTCGGGCTGGCGGCGCAATGGATAGACGCCGCCGTGCGCGACCAGGCACAGGCGTTCGGCTACACCGTGGTCGACGCCGGCACCGTGATCGCGACGCATCTGAGCACGGTGATGCACGCGCAGGCCGGCCTGCTGCTGGGCCGGCGCGAGACACAGCATCTGCTCGACCAGTTCGGACGCAGTGCGCCGAAGCTGGTCGAGGACCTGACGCCGAAGCTGCTGACGGTGTCCGGCATTCATCGTGTGCTGCAGAACCTGCTCGACGAAGGCGTGTCGATCCGCGACATGACGACGATTCTGGAAACGCTGATCGATCATGCGGCGCGCACGCAGGAGCCGGACGATCTGACCGCCGCGGTGCGTGTCGCGCTGGGGCCGGCGATCGTGCAGCAGATCTGCGGCCCGGTCGTGCAGCTCGACGTCATCGCACTCGATCCGGAACTGGAGCGTGTGCTGCAGCAGATGACCGAAGCGCAGGGGTGCGACAGCATCGGCATCGAACCCGGGCTGGCGGACACGCTGTTGCGTGAAGTCGCCGCGGCGGCGGCACGGCAGGAAGCGCAGGGACTGCCGGCGGTGCTGCTGGTGCCGGACCGGCTGCGGCTGCCGCTGGCGCGGCTGCTGCGGCGCAGCGCCGGCAATCTGAAGGTGTTGGGACACAGTGAAATTCCGGAAGCGCGGACTATCCGCATCAGCGTACTGGCAGGAGGTCGCAAATGAAACAACGCAAGTTCCGCGGAACGACATCGCACGCCGTTCTGCAACAGGTGAGAAGCGAGCTGGGAGCGGATGCGCTCATCGTCAGCAACCGCACCACCGCCGACGGCATCGAAGTGATCGCGCTGCCGGGCGACGAGATGGCGAGCCTGCTGCAGTCGGCGTCGGACGATGGCCGCACGCCGCCGCGCGACAAGCCGGCGGCCGAATCGCAGGTATGGAAGCGCATGATGACGGAGCTGCTGGCGTTGCGCAGTACGCTGGAGGAACGTTTCGCGCAGATGGCGTCGGCCGATGCTCTGCGGCGCCAGCCGCAACGCGCGAGCCTGATGCGTGATCTGCTGCTCGGCGGCTACAGCGCGGCGGTGGCGCGCGAGATCACGCGTCACCTGTCGGACGGCTGTTCCGCCGCGCAGGCGCGGCAATGGCTGGTGCGCGTGGTCGCTAAAAATCTCAACTGCGTGAATCCGGCGAACGACATTATCGTGCGCGGCGGCATTTACGCGCTGATCGGCCCCACCGGTGTCGGCAAGACCACGACCGCCGCCAAGCTCGCCGCGCGCTGCGCGGTGCGCCACGGCGCCGGCCAGGTGGCGCTGCTGACGACCGACAATTACCGCATCGGCGCGCAGGACCAGCTGCGCATCTATGCGCGCATTCTCGGCATCCCGGTGTATCCGATCGGCGACCAGTATGATCTCGGCCGCGTGCTCGAATCGCTGCGCGATCGTCACCTGGTGCTGATTGATACCATCGGCATGGGCCAGCGCGACGAGCGCGTCGCGGAGCAGGCGCTGCTGCTGGCGCAACCCGAAATCCGCCGCATTCTGTTGCTCAATGC
>JBDZVW010000480.1:0-2067 GCA_040255885.1 Betaproteobacteria bacterium | reverse complement strand
GCCGTTAATCCGAATCATTGATCCGCATCAAGGCGATGCCGGCCGTTTTGCGGTATGTACTGAGCATTGACGCCGGAGGGAATCATGGATGCAGCGAAAACGAACCAACAGCAGAATGCGGAAAATGCGGAACTGTGCCGCGCGCTGGTCGAGTACATGGCCGACGCGCTGATCTTTGCCGATCGCGACGGACTGATACGGTTGTGGAACGCGGGCGCGGAGGCGGTGTTCGGCTATACGGCCGACGAGGTTATCGGCAAGAATCTCGACATCATCATCCCCGAGCGGCTGCGCCGTGCGCACTGGGACGGCTACGACAAGGCGCTGGCGGCCGGGCATACGATGCACGGCCGGCGCGCACTGCCGACGCGCTCGATGCGCAAGGACGGCAGCAAGCTCTACGTCGAGCTGAGCTTCAGCGTCGTCAAGGACGCGCAGGGTGCTGTCCTCGGCGCGATGGCGATCGGGCGTGACATCACCACGCGCTTCGAAGAAGAAAAGGCGCAGCGCGCACGTATCGGCGAGCTCGAAGCGGCGGCAAAAGCGAAGCAGCAATAGGGGAGCGCCGCAACACCCCGGTCGCCGCGGTCGCGGTGATCATTCTTTCCTGCGGATTATCTGCCGGCGTCCGCCGTGCTGTTGTCGCGTTCATGCGGTGACGGCCGGATACTGCCGGTTCTTTGATTATCATCAAAGCCGCGGCGACGGCTGCCGTATAACATGTATTTCATGTTCCCATTCAAACCCGTGTCGAGGCCCGTCGCATGACTGCCGGCGCGTTCATGAGCAACCGCGTATCGCGCTGGACGCTGGCGTACTTTGGGTGCGCGCTGCTGAACTTTGTGCTGGCGCAGGCGCTGATGATCGGCGGCTGGACCTATCCGGCGCGATCGCTGTTTGCGCCCGATACCTTCGCGGCCGTACACCTGATCACGCTCGGCTGGCTGACGCTGCTGATGTTCGGCGCGCTGCTGCAGTTCGTGCCGGTAATCAGTTCGCAACCGCTGCCGAGCCAGAAACTGGCGCTGGCGGCGCTGATTCTGCTGGAAACCGGCGTGCTCGGCATGGTCGCCGGCTTTTTTGCGCTGGGTGCGGGCGCGACACGATTCACACATTGTCTGCCACTGGGCGGCACGTTGGTCACGCTCGGGGCGCTGCTGTCGATCGTCAACATCACGATTCCGTTGTTGCGCGCGCGGCCGCTGCCGCTGCCCGGACGTTTCATCCTGGCCGGATTCGTTTTTCTGCTTGCCACGCTGACGCTCGGGCTGCTGTTCGCGCTCGCGTTGACGGTTCCCGCTCTGAGCACGTCACTCGCACCGCTGCTCGGGGCAGGCATCGGCATGCACGCGCTGGCCGGCTTCGGCGGCTGGTTCACGCTGACCGCGATCGGTGTCAGTTACAAGTTGCTGCCGATGTTCATGCTGGCACCGGAAGAACGCGGCGCGCCCGGTGAAGCGGTGTTCTATTTGTGTGTCGTCGGGCTTGCATTCGCATTCGGCGCCGGCATTGCGCATTTGTACCGGCCCACGGAAGCGCTGATGCTGGCGATGAACCTGGGGTTGGTCGCGGCGGCGGTCGGGCTGGTGTTCTATCTGGCCGATGTTGCGCGCATCTATCGCACGCGCCGCCGTGCAGTCGTCGAATTGCACAACCGGGTCGCGGTCGGTGCATTCGTGGCGCTGGCGGCGGCGGCGTTGATCGCGGCGGTGCTGATCGCGTCCGGCACGCTCGCGGTCCATGGTGGCGTGCTGGGATTCGTCGTGCTGTTCGGCTGGCTCAGCGGACTTGGCCTCACTCAGCTTTACAAGATCGTGCCGTTCCTCACCTGGCTGGGCCGTTTCGGCAGCCGGCTCGGACGCGGCCCGGTGCCGCGGGTTCAGGATCTGGTCGACGAGCGGCATGCGGCACACTGGTTTCATATTTATTTTGCCGCGGTGACGGTCGGTGCGATCGCCGGATTTGCCGGCCAGGCGGCGGTGTGGCGCGGCGCGCTGGCGGTGGGCGCCGTGGCGACGCTGATGCTGATGCTGGAGTACTGGCGTGCGTGGCGCGGCACTTATGCCG
>JBDZVW010000125.1:0-7684 GCA_040255885.1 Betaproteobacteria bacterium | reverse complement strand
CGAAGGAACGATCGTCAATTTTCCGAACGCCGTCCACCACTCCGTTCGCTGCGCGTCCACCCCTCCTCATTCGAGGAGGGGAAATTCACGTGCCGCCGGTCGCGCTATTGTTTCTCTCGTCCTCGGATGAGGAGCGCGCCTCGAAGCGTCGGCCGAGGGGCCCCGAAGGGGATCGGCCAGCGTAGGGGCGCAGCGGGAGAGGTGGTTGCGATCTCCGGTTCGAACGAACAATGGTCAACGGGCTGGTCGCAGCGAAGCGGTGTTACTGCTCGTTTTTCACCTGCCGAATGGTTGCCGTTCCCGAACCAACGCGCGGTGGGATTCATCCTTCGGCAATGATGCCGAGCCGCACGTAAATCGGCCGCAGGTGAATTCTGAATAGTGGCAGCTTGTGGCGCAGCACCCACGCGCCGGCAACGCAGCAGGCGCCGCCGATCGCGAGCGTGTGCGGTGCGCCGATGGCGCTCGCCAGCGCGCCGGCTGCGAGGCTGCCGAGTGGCGTCATGCCGAGGAATGAGATCGTGAAGAAGCTCATCACCCGTCCGCGCTTGTCATCGTCGACGATCGTCTGCAGGATCATGCTGACCGACATCGCGGTGACGACGATTCCGAATCCGGCTAATGCCATCGCCGGCAGCGCCAGCCACAACAGCCGCGAATAAGAAAAGATCATCAGTGAGATCCCGGCCAGTGCGCTGGTGTACACGATCATGCGGCTCAAGCCGCGTACGCTCTTGCGTGCGGCAAGCCAGATCATCCCGACCAGTGCGCCGAAGCCGGCGGCGCCGATCAGGAAGCCCATCGTCTTTGCGCCGCCGTGAAAAACCTCCTTCGCGAAGATCGGCATCAGCGTCGCATAGGGTGACGCCATGAAGCTCACCAGCGCCAGCAGCGGCAGCAGCATGCGGATCGGCACCACGTTCCAGCAGTAAGCGATCCCTTCGGCGAAATCCTTCACGACCGACGTTTTCGTCGCGCGCGGCTGATGCCGCGCCACGACCATCTGCAGCACCGCCGCGATCACCGCGAACTTGCTGATGCCGTTCAGCAGAAAACAGAAGCCTTCGCCGGCCCACGCAATCAGGAAGCCGGCGATGGTGGGGCCGATCAGGCGGCCGGCATTCTGCATGAACGCGTTGAACGCGATCGCGCTCGGCAGATCCGCTTTCGACGGCACCATCTGCGGCAGAAACGCCTGGCGTATCGGCGTGTCGAACGCCATCACCAGTCCCAGCAGCAGCGCCATCGCGATCACGTGCCAGACCTGGACCAGGTGCGTGTAGGTGAGCAGCGCGAGAATCAGTCCCTGCACCAGAAACAGCGATTGCGTGACCAGCAGCATGCGCCGCCGGTCCAGACGGTCGGACCAGATGCCGCCGAACGGCGCGAAAAGGAGGATGGCAATCTGGCTCGCGAAGCCGGTGACGCCGAGCAGAAACGCCGAATGCGTGAGCCGGTAAACCAGCCACAGCATCGCGATCTGCTGCGTCCAGGTGCCGATCAGCGACACCGACTGACCGTAGAAGTACAGCCGGAAGTTGCGGTGATGGAATGCGCGCAGTGAGTGGATCATGTGACTTTACTTCGGACGATCACGCAGCATGGTGCACGGTCGGGCATCCCTCGCGTACGAAACGCTCGAACATCGGCATCCGTCTGCAGTTTGGCTGATGAGGGCCTTTCTCTGCGTCTCTGTGGTGTGGGTTTTAAACGAGCTGCGCCAGCTGCTGATCGAGCTTCTCCAGCGTTGCACTGAACCCGGCGAGCCGGTTGCGCTCCTGTTCCACCACCGCAGCCGGCGCGCGTTCGACGAATTTGGGGTTGGCGAGCTTGGTCTGCGCCTTCACGATCTCGCCTTCGATGCGCGTCTTTTCGCGCGTCAGCCGCGCCGTTTCGGCAGCGACGTCGATCTCGATTTTCAGCATCAACCGGAAACCGTCAACGATCGAAACCGGCGCTTCCACCTGCGGCAGTCCGTCGTCCGGCACCATCACGTCGGACAGCCGCGCCAGCGCCTTCAGATGCGGCGTGAACGCGGCGAGAGTGCCGCGGTCGCCGGTCGCGATCAGCGGCACTTTCTGCGACGGCGCGATGTTCATTTCGGAGCGCAGCGTGCGGCAGGCACCGACCAGGTTTTTCAGCGTCGCGATGCGTGCTTCGGCATCGCTGTCGATGCGCGCCGTGTCGGGTTCCGGGTAGCGCGCGAGCATGATGCTGGGCCCGTCACGGCCGGCGAGCGGTGCCACCTTCTGCCACAGCTCCTCGGTGATGAACGGGATGATCGGATGCGCCAGCCGCAGCGTCGTTTCCAGAACCCGCACCAGCGTGCGGCGCGTGGCGCGGGCGGTTGCGTCGGCGCCGTCCGCCAGCTGAACCTTCGCCAGCTCGACGTACCAGTCGCAGTATTCGTCCCACACGAACTCGTATATGGCGCGTGCCGCCATGTCGAAACGGTATTCCCGGAACGCGTCGTGCACCGCGGTTTCCGCGCGCTGCAGCCGGCTGATGATCCAGCGGTCGGCGTCGGACAGATCGACGGACGAAGCATCGTCGATTGCGACGTCGCGCCCCGCGCAGTTCATCAGCACGAAGCGACTCGCATTCCACAGCTTGTTGCAGAAATTGCGGTAGCCGTCGCAGCGGTTGAGATCGAACTTGATGTCGCGTCCGTGCGCAGCGAGGCTGGCGAACGTGAAGCGCAGCGCGTCGGTACCGAAGGCCGGAATGCCGTCCCGAAAATGCCGGCGTGTCGCTTCGGCGATGCTGTCGGCCTGCCTCGGGTTCATCAGGTTCGACGTACGCTTTTCGACCAGCGGCTCGAGCGCGATGCCGTCGATCAGGTCGAGCGGATCGAGCACGTTGCCTTTCGACTTGCTCATCTTCTGGCCTTCCGCGTCGCGGATCAGGCCGTGCACGTAGACCTCGCGGAACGGCACCTTGCCGGTGAAGTGCAGGCACATCATCGCCATCCGTGCGACCCAGAAGAAAATGATGTCGAAGCCGGTGACCAGCACGCTGGTCGGCAGGAAGGTTTTCAGTTCCGGCGTGTCGTCGGGCCAGC
Organism: Betaproteobacteria bacterium; assembly: GCA_040255885.1. Lineage (GTDB taxonomy): Bacteria > Pseudomonadota > Gammaproteobacteria > Burkholderiales > JBDZVW01 > JBDZVW01. The sequence goes on along the minus strand of JBDZVW010000125.1, from coordinate 4,623 downwards.
CCAGCGTCGAGAACGGCCACAGTGCGGAACTGAACCAGGTGTCGAGCACGTCCTCATCCTGCACCAGCTTTACGCGCGTGATCTTGCGTCCGCGAGCTTCCTGCTCGTTCAGGTAACGCTCGTACTGCGCATCGGCTTCGGCACGGTTCGGCGCAACATAGATGTTGCCTTCGCCGTCGTACCACGCCGGAATGCGGTGGCCCCACCACAACTGGCGCGAGATGCACCAGTCCTGGATGTTGCCGAGCCACTGGTTGTAAGTGGTGGCCCAGTTCTCCGGAACGAATTTGATGTCGCCGCGCGCCACTGCGTCGAGGCCGGCGAGCGCCAGCGTGTCCATTTTCACGAACCACTGGTCGGTGAGCATCGGCTCGATCACCGCGCGCGTGCGATCGCCGCGCGGCACCATCATCTTGTGGTCGCGCGTTTCGGTGAGCAGCCCCAGGCGCTCGAGATCGGCGATGATGCGGGCGCGCGCTTCGAAGCGGTCGAGATCGCGGTACTCGGCCGGCGCATAGTCGTTGATCTTGGCGTCGAGCGTGAAGATGCTGAGCGGCGGCAGATTGTGGCGCAGTCCTACCTGGTAGTCGTTGAAATCGTGCGCCGGCGTGATCTTGACGCAACCGGTGCCGAATTCCGGATCGACGTAGCTGTCGGCGATCACCGGGATGATGCGGTTGGTGAGCGGCAGCCTGACCCACTGGCCGACCAGGTTGCGATAGCGTTCGTCGTCCGGGTTGACGGCCACCGCGACGTCGCCGAGCATGGTTTCGGGGCGCGTGGTCGCGACCGTGACGTGGCCGGTGCCGGACGCCACCGGATAGCGGATGTGCCACAGCTTGCCGTCTTCTTCCTCGGAGACTACTTCGAGATCGGATACCGCGGTCTGCAGCACCGGGTCCCAGTTCACCAGGCGCTTGCCGCGGTAGATCAGCCCTTCCTCGTAGAGGCGGATGAATACCGTGGTGACCGCGCGCGACAGTCCGTCGTCCATCGTGAAACGTTCGCGCGACCAGTCGCACGAAGCGCCGAGGCGCCGCATCTGGGTGGTGATGGTGGAGCCGGATTCTTCTCTCCATGCCCACACCTGCTCCATGAATTCATCGCGGCCGAGCGTGCGCCGGTCGAGGCCGCGGGCGTCGAGCTGGCGCTCGACCACGATCTGGGTGGCAATGCCGGCGTGGTCGGTGCCGGGCTGCCACAGCGTGTTGAAGCCGCGCATCCGGTGGTAGCGCGTAAGCGCGTCCATCAGCGTGTCCTGGAACGCGTGGCCCATGTGCAGTGTGCCGGTGACGTTGGGCGGCGGCAGCATGATGCAGTAGGCCGGCGCAGCGGCGGTCGTGCCGGCCTTGAAGTAGCCGGCCTGTTCCCAGGTTTCGTACCAGCGCTTTTCGATCGCTTTCGGCTCGAAGCTCTTGTCGAGTTCCATTTCGGGCGGGATTTCCGGTTTTTCGGGAAAACCTGAAATTATACCGGACGATTGTGTGTCCGCCGCCGCGACTGTGTCCGGCGTGGCGGTGTTTTCAGCCACCGGCGAATCCTGTTCCGCAGCAGGCGGTCGATCGCCGCTATCGGTTCGCGGCACGGCACCCGCTGCGGTGCCGGTTTCGGCGCGCTGCGCTTCCTGCAGCAGGCCCGGCAGTTCGTCGCGCAGCGTCTGCACCAGCGTGTTTCTCACCATCTCCTCGATGCGTGATTCGATGTCGGCGCTGACGGCGGTCAGCGCCTGCGCGATCTGCGGCAGGAAGCGCGTCTCGATCACGTCGGCGACGCGTTCGTTGAGCTCGCGCTTGATCTTGAGCTGGATCGCGTGCGACAGGTTCTGCACCTGCACCCGCGACAGCACCTGTGGTGCGGCTGGTTCATCCGCCGACGCGCCGGAGGGATACGGGCGGGACGCGGCATCGGATGATCGGCTGGAGGCCGGGCCCGGAATGATCTCGGTCAGCGTCGGAATCTGCGCGTCATGTGCCGCCGCCGGCTCGCCGCCCATGCCGCGATGGCGGTTCAGCAGGCGATCGGCGCGTGCCAGCAGTTCGTCGGCCTCGCGGGTATCATCCGGTTCGTCGCTCATCGGCGCACTCAGGGGCGGGCCGCCGCACGGCTGCGGTCGTGCGAGCGGATTTCATAACCGCGGTCGCGGTAGAAACGGAACCGCTGGCGCGCCGCTTCGCGTTCGGCTTCATCCAGCGACACGATTTCGAGCAGCCGCCGAAAGCGGCTGAAAAATGGCGGCCATTCGTTGCGCAGATTGATCAGCACTTCGTCATGCGGGATGTTCGTGCCCTCGTGATCGACGATCACCGGTGTGATGCCGGCCAGCGCGTCGGTCGCCATGCAGTGCGGCACGAAGCCGGTCGACGGCGCGCTCCACAGCAGATGGCTGAATTTCTGCGCGGCGGCGCGATCGGCACAGAACACCAGTACGCGCATGCCCGACGCATAGGCCTTGCCGGCCAGCACGCAGGCCGTACGCAGCCGGTCTTCGACGTGCGTGTAGAAATCGACCTGTGTCATCGCGGCAGGATTCAGGAGTCAGGATTCGGGAATCGGATACCCCGGATCGGGAACGGACACCACATCACAGTGCTCGCTGATTCTTGATGGCCGTCTGTCTCAACGCCGGTGATTGGCGGCGCGGTTTGCCAGGAATTGCGTGAGCAGCGGCACCGGCCGGCCGGTCGCGCCTTTTTCCTTGCCGGACTTCCACGCGACGCCGGCGATGTCGAGATGCGCCCACTTGTAGTTCTTCGTGAAGCGCGACAGGTAGCAGGCAGCGGTGATGCTGCCGGCGGGACGCCCGCCGATGTTCGCGAAGTCGGCGAAGTTGCTGCCGAGGCTGTCCTGGTAGTCTTCCCACAGCGGCATGTGCCACGCGCGGTCGAACGTGGTCTCGCCGGCCGCCAGCAGCTCGCGCGCCAGCGCGTCGTCATTCGCGAACAGCCCGGCCGCGACGTGACCGAGCGCGATCACACACGCGCCGGTAAGCGTCGCGATGTCGATCACCGCGGCCGGTTTGAAGCGCTCGGCGTAGGTCAGCGCGTCGCACAGGATCAGCCGGCCTTCGGCATCGGTGTTGAGGATTTCGACAGTCTGTCCGGACAGCGTCTTGACCACGTCGCCGGGTTTGATCGCGCGCCCGCCGGGCATGTTCTCGGTGGTCGGGATGAGGCCGACGACGTTGATCCTGAGCTTCAGCTCGGCCACCGCGCGCAGCGTTCCGAGCACGCTCGCCGCGCCGCACATGTCGTACTTCATTTCGTCCATTTCGGCCGGCGGCTTGAGCGAGATGCCGCCGGTATCGAAGGTGACGCCCTTGCCGACCAGCACCACCGGCGCCTGCGACTTGGCGGCACCCCGGTATTGCAGCGAAATCAGCTTCGGCGGCTCGGCGCTGCCCTGCGCGACCGCCAGCAGCGCGCCCATGCCGAGCTTTTCCATGTCCTTCTTTTCGAGTACCTGCACCGTGAGCTTGTGCGATTTCGCGAGCGCGCGCGCTTCCGCGGCGAGATAGGACGGCGTGCACACATTGCTCGGCAGATTGCCGAGATCCTTCGTCAGTGCTGCGCCGTGCGCGACGGCGGCGGCCTGGCGCAGCGCCTTGCGCGCGCCGTCGAGCGCGCGTTCTCCGGCGTGCAGTTCCAGCTTTTTCAGTGCGCCGGCGCAGTCGTCGGCCTTGCTTTTCATGCGGGTGAAGCGATAGTCCGAATCGGCCGCGATCGCCGCCGCATGCATCACTTTCCAGGCGCCGTCGCGCCGGCGCACCGGCGCTTCGGTGAGCCACGACAGCGCACCGGCGGTGCCGGTCGCGGCCAGTGCGTGCATCGCCGCGCGCGTTGCGCCGCGGTAGCGGCGATCGTCGAGTTCATCGGCACTGCCGAGACCGACCAGCATCACGCGTTCGGCGGCAATGTTCGGAACGTTGTGCAGCATGAGGGTGGCGCCGAGCTTGCCGTCCATGTCGCCGCGCGCCATGATCGCGCGCAGATAGCCGCCGGACGCGCGATCGATCGCATTGCCGGCTGCGGTCAGCTCGCGCGACTGCAGCACGCCGACGATCAGGCAGGCGCCGCGGCTCTTCTCCGGGCCGGTGCTATTTATGCTAAATTCCACGTCGTGCTCCTGTTCCGAAAATCGATGCCCATTAGCGGCCGATTATCTGCGCTTTTTTCGCCAAAAGTCAAAAACCTCCGAGACGTGAAATGATTTTTCGCCGTTCGCTGGTGCGCGAATTCGCGATCTCGGCACTGGGGGTCTTCCTGGTCCTGCTGGGGATCATGCTCACCACCCAGCTGGTGCGTTTCCTGGGGCAGGCGGCGAGCGGCGCGATCACGTCGCAGGCGGTGGTCACGCTGATGGGGCTGGCCGCTCTCGGCTACATGCCGATCCTGCTGTCGCTGACGCTGTTCATCGCGGTGCTGATGGTGCTCACCCGCAGCTATCACGATCACGAGATGGTGGTGTGGTTTTCGTCGGGGCTGAGTCTGACGGCATGGGTGCGTCCGGTGCTGGTATTCGCGATGCCGCTGGTGCTGACGGTGGCGGTGCTGTCGCTGCTGCTGACGCCGTGGGCGATCAGCAAGAGCGACGAGTTCCGGCGCCAGCTCGACAATCGCAGCGACG
>JBDZVW010000479.1:0-2068 GCA_040255885.1 Betaproteobacteria bacterium | reverse complement strand
CCGATTTCGCCGGTGAGCTTCGGCATCGTGGTGCCGGTCAGCATGATCGCGGGCTTGTCGATGGCGTTGATCAGGTCGCGTGCGCGCGCCACGCCATAGTTCACGATCGGATAGCCGTTGAGCATCGAGCGTCCCGCTTCCTGCGACGCCTCGATGCCGCGCTGCGCGAGCTCGAACTGCTCGTTGCGGGTGTAGCTGTCGGTGGTGGTCGGAACGACGTCGGCGAGCCCGTCGCGATCGAGCACCTGCATCAGCTCCTTCTGCAGTTCAAAGGTGCCGAAACCGCCGCGCGGCTGCGTCAGGCAGCGCCGTTCGAGGTCGGCCTGCTGCAGCACGGCCGCCAGCTGCTTGTGTTGCGGCAGCGTCTGGTGCACTTCGACCGCCGCATCGAAATCGACTTCGGCGCCGGTCGGCCAGCGTGCCAGATTTGCGCGCCGCATGGCCGCGAATTCGTCGTCCGCGATGCGCGTCTGTGACAGTGGCCGGCGGGTGGCGTCAGGCGTGGCAGGTGCGTTCATGGATGGCCTCCGGGTCGAGCAGCACGAGATGCTTGAGTGCGATTTCGATTGCGGCGTCGGGCGCCACCGCGCCCAGCAGACCGCAGGCATAGAGCAGATAGTCCCGATCGAGCATCAGTTGCGGCCGGCGCGGCCGCAGCGAATCCGGCTGGTCGGCGCTCGCCAGCGCCGCGGCGAGCAGCGCCTGGGGCTCGGTGGCATGCGCGAGCACGCCACCGGTGCCGATCACCGCGCGCACGGCGGTCAGGTCTTTCCCGTGCTGCAGCGTGACCGGACCGGTCGGCGTGTACACCGTTTCGACCCGGCCGCAGTGACGCTGCACCGCGATGCGGATCGCGGCCTGGCCCAGCGCGCGATCGAGCGCCGCTTCCTGCGTATTCTGCGGCAGGCGCTCGACATCGGACAACAAATTGTCGAGCATGGCGCACGCCGCTGACGGATCGAGCCCGGCATCGCGCGCGATCGTTTCCAGTCCGGCGGCATCGGCGATGTTGGCGGCGTTGTGCCGCATGCCGAGGTCGCCCTCGACCGTGCGCTTGTCGTGCGGTTCCGGCAGGCCGTGCCTGACGACGTCGGCCGCCGGCGTGCCGTCCGCGACCGAATGCACGTCGGTGGTGGCGCCGCCGGGATCGACCACCATCAGCGGCCCGATGCCTGGCGTCGAACCGTGGCCGTCGGCGAGCAGCCTTGCGCCTTCCAGCACCGCAGCCGGTGTCGGCATCAGCACCGCGTCGAACGCTTCGCGTGCGCGGTCAATGCCTTTCGCATGCACGATGCGCTCGATGAAAATCTTGCGGATCGCGGCACGGGCCGGTTCGATCTCGAGCCGGTTGAATTCCGGCATCACGTTGTCGGTGATAATGACGTTGCGGTTGTTCAGTAGCGCGTACGCATCGTCGGCCGCATCGCGGTTGCCGGCCACCACGATCGGGCAGCCGAGCGAGCTCTTTCCGAGCGCTTCGGCGTTGTGCAGGATGATGTCGCGGTTGCCGCCGTCGGTGCCGCCGGCCAGCAGCAGGATGTCCGGCGTGAGCTCGGCAATGCGCGCGACGTCGGCCGCCGTCAGACGGTAGGCAAACGTACCGACCAGCTTGGCACCGGCGCCGAGCGCCGCCCGGCGCGCCGCCTCCGCGGTCAGCTCGCGTACCAGCCCCACGGTCACCATGCGCAATCCGCCGGCGGCGCTTGATGATGCCAGCCGGTAACGGAAGCGCGGCAGCCGTCCGACGCGATGTTCGAGGTCGGCAAGCGCCGCATTCATGCCGATCGTGACGTCGGTGGTGACGGTCGACGGTCCCTGGCCCGAACCGATGATTGCGTGCCGCTCGAGATCGAGCACGCGCAGCTTGGTCCAGGTGCTGCCGAAGTCGATGAGGAGGGCGGTGGACATTGGATTCTTAACCGCCAAGACGCCAGGAACGCCAAGGACGGCAAATACAAAAGCGATAACCGCAGAGGCGCAGAGGCGCGGAGGAACGCAGAGGAAAAATAAAAGCAGAAGTTCTTTGCGGCTTTTCTTTGCGCCTTCGCGCCTTTGCGGTTATCGCTTT
>JBDZVW010000478.1:0-2070 GCA_040255885.1 Betaproteobacteria bacterium | reverse complement strand
CTGATGGTGCTGAACCTGCGCGGCATCAAGGAAGCGATCGCAGTGCTGCTGCCGCTGTTTCTCGGCTTCGTCGTCGTCCACGCGGCACTGATCATCTACGGCCTGCTGGCACACGCACCGCAGTTGCCGGCGCTGATTCCGCAAACACTGCACGCATCGGCCGGATTGTCGCAGGTATCCGGCTGGACCTTCGTGGTATCGGTTCTGCTGGTGTCGTACGCGCAGGGCGGCGGCACCTACACCGGGCTTGAAGCAGTGTCGAACAACGTCAATACGCTGGCCGAGCCGCGCACCGCGACCGGCAAGTGGACGATGTTCTACATGGCGAATTCGCTCGCCTTCCTCGCCGGCGGCATCATTCTGCTGTACATGTTGTGGAACGTCGCGTATGCGCCGGGACAGACGCTGAATGCGGTGCTGTTCAAATCGATCATCGATCATTTCAACCTCGGCTCCCCGTTCGCCAACCAGACCGGCCTGCTGATCGTGCTCGCGCTCGAGGCGAGCCTGCTGTTCGTCGGCGCCAACACCGGTTTTCTGGGTGGCCCGGCGGTGTTGTCGAACATGGCGGCGGACTCGTGGGTGCCGCGGCAGTTCCGTCAGCTGTCGAGCCGGCTGGTGACGCAGAACGGCGTGATCATGATGGGCGTCGCGGCACTGGCGGTGCTGTGGTGGAGCGGCGGCAGCGTCGGCCTGCTGATCATCCTTTACAGCATCAACGTATTTCTCGCGTTTTCGCTGTCGATCCTGGGTCTCGTCGTCTACTGGTGGCGCAGCCGCCACACCCGCCCGGAATGGTGGCGCCGTCTGCTGCTCTCCATCGCCGGATTGATCATCACGACGACCGTGCTCGGCATGCTGATTATTCAGAAATTCACGATCGGCGGCTGGGTCAGCATCGTGATCACCGGCACGATCATCGGGCTGTGTTTCGTGATCCGCCGGCATTACGACGAAACACAGATGCAGCTGCACAAGATCGACGAACTGTTCACGCCGCACGGCGCGCCCGAAACCTTCGTCGAGCCGGCACCACCCGATCCGCGGCAGCCGACCGCGGTATTTTTCGTCAACCAGAATCGCGGCGTCGGCATGCACACGCTGCTGTGGGTGCAACGGCTGTTTCCGGGGCATTTCAAGAACTGCATCTTTCTGAGCGTCGGTGAAGTCGATGCGCACGCCTATGGGGGACAGGGCGCGCTGCGCACGCTCAACTACAAGATCGAAAACGTATTGCTCGGCTACAAGACCTTCTGCCACAGCCACGGCCTGGCGGCGGCGGCACGCGTGGCATTCGGCACCGATCCCATTGCCGAACTGACGCGGCTCGCCGAAGAAGTCCACGAGGAGTTCCCGAAAAGCGTGTTTTTCGCAAGCAAGCTGGTGTTCGTGCACGACAATTTCTTCACCCGCTGGCTGCACAACCAGACCGCGCTGGCGATGCAGCGCCAGCTCCACCTGCGCGGCATACAGATGGTGGTGCTGCCGATGAAGGTAACGTGACGGAAGTCACGCGGCGTGTCTCCGTTCCCATCACGCTGTTGCGAAATCGGCATTTCCGTTTTCCGTCAGGCTCGTTACAGCCCGCCGGGTATTGACCGTGCCAATGGCCGGTAGGATACTCAACGCATCTCCGGTCGGGGCGTATACAACAAGCGAGGCAATAATCATGGCCGGTCGCATTTTCCGCAGTTCTGCCGCGGCGGTGGCGGCGAGCGGTCTGCTGTTGCTGGCCGTTGCGCCGGCACTGGCGGCAAAGGACGACGAATCGGGCTGGTACGTCGGCAACAGCCAGGGCATCCTGATCGCGGCCAACACCACCGACGACAGCCGCCTTACCATCGAATCCGCGGCGCGGCTCGGACTGCCGGCACCGACGCTGGACACCGACAAGTCGTCGGCCGGCATCAGGCTCGGCTACCGCTTCAACAACTATCTCGACCTGGAAGGCGGCTACGTCGATTCCGGCGAACGCGACACGCCGGGGATGCTGTACGGCGCGCTTCCGGACCTGACACCCGAAACGCAGCGCGTCCACGGCTTCAACCTGAATGCGGTCGGCAGCCTGCC
>JBDZVW010000124.1:0-7699 GCA_040255885.1 Betaproteobacteria bacterium | reverse complement strand
GCTCAGAAAGAATAACGCCGCAGCCCGCCATCGACCGGCAGCACGGCACCGCTGATGTAGACGGCGCTCGGTGACGCGAGGAACACCGCGAGGCAGGCAAGCTCTTCCGGCTCGCCGTAGCGGCCGACCGGTATTTCGCGCTCGGAGAATTCCTTGCGCTCCTGTTCCGGGTAGTTGCGCCGGATCTGTTCGCTCATGATGCGTCCCGGCGGGATGCAATTGATGGTGATGCCGTGGCGGCCGACTTCGCGCGACAGCCCCTTCGACCATGCGTGCACTGCGGCCTTCGCCGCGAATGCCGCGTTCAGTCCGAACGGTTCCGACTTGCCGGTAATGTTGATGATGCGCCCCCATTGATGACGCATCATGTCCGGCAGCACCGCGTGCGTGAGCTGGCGCACGCGCGTGAAATTGAGTGTCATCGCCTCCACCCATTTTTCTTCCGGCGCGTCGAGCGGCAATGGGCGGCTGCCGCCGGCACAATTGATCAGGATTTCGACCTTGCCGAGTGCCTTGAGCGCAGCGTCCGCCAGCCGCTGTGGCGCGCCTTCCTGCATGACGTCGATTTCGACGCAGGTCGGCCGCGCGCCGCCGGCGGCGGCAATGTCGTTTGCCAGTGCGTCGAGCAGGTTGGCGCGCCGCGCGGCGATCACGAGCTGCGCGCCTTCCGCCGCCAATCCTCTGGCGATCGCGTGACCGATGCCCTGGCTGGCGCCGGTGACCAGCGCAGTTCTGCCTTTGAGCTGCAAATCCATTCTGTCCTCTCCTTCAGGGTGTTGTTGATCAATCCCGAATCCGGGTGTTCCATGCGATCCACAATTTGCGCAGCGGCGTCAGTGTGGTGCGCCGTGTCAGCACGTGGCAGCCGTCGGCGGCGATTTCGTCCAGCAGCGTGCGCTGGATTGCCGCCATCGTCAGGCCGGCGCGTTGCGTCTTGTGGTCGACCGGCGGCAACGCCGCAGCCGCCTGCTGATAGCGCGCCACGGTACGCTCGATCTGGAATTGCATCAATTGCGTGAAGCGCTCGCTTTCGCGCAGTTCCAGGATGTCGCGCTCGGTGACACCGAAGCGCACGAGTTCGTCCTGCGGCAGATAGATGCGGCCGCGGCGCGCATCCTTTCCGACGTCGCGAATGATGGCAGTGAGGCGCAGCGCGATGCCGAACTCGGCCGCGGCGCGCGGTGTGGCATCGTCGCGGTAACCCGCGATCTCCGCGCACACGCTGTTCGCAATGCCGGCAACATGATAACAGTAGCGCGCCAGCGCATCGAAGTCGGGGTAGCGATCACAGTCGAGATCCGCTTCGACGCCGTCGATGATTGCGGTGAGACGTGGCGCGGTAATGCGAAAGCGCGGCACGGCGGCGGCGAGCGCCCGCATCACCGGATGCTGCGGCACGCCGCCGAACAGGTTTGCGATTTCGGTGCGCCACCATCCGAACTTCATGCGCGCGACACCGCTGTCCGAACATTCGTCGATTACGTCGTTCACTTCGCGGCAGAATGCATGCAGTGCCGTGATCGCATTGCGCTGATCTGCCGGCAGCGAGCGAATGCTGTAGTACAGACTGGAACCGTCCGGAGCGGCCTTGTTGCGGCAATACTGATCAGGAGTCACGTGGAATGTTGCACGAATGCGGTTACCGTGATGCTATTGTGCCCGGCCGGTCCGGCCGCATATATAATTCATCGCAACCGGATGCGTTTCCGGCAAGTCCTTGAATTAACTGGCGTCACTGGAATTGCGCGAGCGGGAATTTTGCCTGTCGGCGGGCACGCAATTATAATACAATCAATGCGTTGCGAAAGTGGCGGAATTGGCAGACGCACCAGATTTAGGTTCTGGCACCGCGAGGTGTGGGGGTTCGAGTCCCCCCTTTCGCACCAGCTCGCCGAATTTGTCTTTATAAGGATCTTTGATGCAAGCAAGTCTGGAAACCCTGGGTCAACTGGAACGGCGGCTCAACATCGCGGTGCCGGTCGCCGACATTGACAGCGAGGTTCACAATCGTCTGGTGCGTTTGACGCGCACCGTCAAGATGCATGGCTTCCGGCCCGGGAAGGTTCCGCTCAAGGTGGTGGTTCAGCAGTACGGCGGTCAGGTGCGCCAGGAAGTCATCGGCGACACATTGCAGAAAGCGTTCGGCGAGGCGGTGCGTGAGAACAATCTCAAGGTCGCAGGCTATCCGAAGTTCGATCCGAAACCGTTGACTGATGATGCGGCGGACTTCGAGTGCAGCGCGACATTCGAGGTTTATCCCGAGGTGGCGCTCGGCGATCTGTCCGCCGCCAGCGTGACGCGTCCGGAAGTGACGGTGGGTGACGCCGAAGTGGACGAGACGATCGGCATCATGCGCAAGCAGCGCGCGACCTACTCCGACGTCGAGCGTGCGGCGCAGAATGGCGATCGTGTCACGCTCGATTACCACGGCACCATCGACGGCGAGCCGTTCGCCGGCGGCCATGCGCACGATCAGGCGGTGATGCTGGGCGAAGGCCGGCTGTTGCCCGATTTCGAGACGCAGGTCAGCGGGATGAAGGCGGGTGACCGCAAGCAGTTTGAATTGCGTTTTCCGGAAGATTATCATGCCAAGGAGACCGCCGGTAAGACCGCGACATTCGACGTGACGGTCAAAGCCGTTGCCGAGCCGCAATTGCCGGAAGTGGATGCGGATTTCGCCACCAGCCTGGGGGTCGAGGACGGCGACATTTCCCGCATGCGCACCGAAATCAAGGCCAATGTCGAGCGCGAAGCGCAGCGGCGCATCCATGCGCGCATCAAGGACCAGGTGATGCAGGTGCTGCTCGATACGACGCGGATAGAAGTGCCGAAGTCACTGGTGGACATGGAAGCGGAGCGCATGGCGCATGCGGCGCGGCACGATCTCGCGGCGCGCGGCGTGAAGGTGGACGACAAGATGCAGATTCCGCCCGACGTGTTTGCCGAGCAGGCGCGCCGGCGCGTGACGCTGGGGCTCATTCTGGGCGAGGCGGTGCGGGCACACTCGCTGCAGGCGAAGCCGGAGCAGGTGCGGGCACTGGTGGAAGAGCAGGCGCAAAGCTACGAACACCCGGCCGAAGTGATCAAATGGTTCTACCAGTCACGTGAACAGCTGGGCGAAATCGAATCGCTGGTGCTGGAGAACAATGTGGTGGAATGGGTGTTGAGCCAGGTCAAAATCGAAAACAAGCCGCTTGCGTTTGGCGAACTGATGGGGAATCAATCATGAGGTGGCAGCGCGCTACGGAGCCGCAGGATCTGGGCCTGGTCCCGATGGTGGTGGAGCAGAGCGGGCGCGGCGAACGCGCGTACGATATTTATTCGCGCCTGCTGAAGGAACGTGTGGTGTTTCTTGTCGGGCCGGTGGACGAGGCGTCGGCCAACCTGATCGTGGCACAGCTGCTGTTTCTCGAATCGGAAAACCCGGACAAGGACATTTCGTTTTACATCAACTCGCCCGGCGGATCGGTATCGGCGGGATTCGCGATCTACGATACGATGCAATTCGTGAAACCGGACGTGAGCACGCTGTGTGTCGGCCAGGCGGCGAGCATGGGCGCGCTGCTGCTGGCGGCGGGCGCCAAGGGCAAGCGTTTCTGCCTGCCCAATTCGCGCGTCATGATTCACCAGCCGCTGGGCGGCTTCCAGGGGCAGGCTTCGGACATCGAGATCCATGCCCGCGAAATTCTGTTCCTGAAAGGCCGGCTCAACGAGATTCTGGCCAAGCATACGGGGCAGGACATGGCGCGCATCGAAAAGGATACCGATCGCGACAATTTTCTGTCCGCGCAACAGGCGGTGGAATACGGGCTGGTGGACAAAATGCTGATGAGCCGAACTGCGGTCGCGGCATAATGTCCCATTCATAAACAGCAGAGGGATTGCAGGATGTCGGATAAGGGCAGCGGCGAGAAACTCTTGTATTGTTCGTTCTGCGGCAAGAGTCAGCATGAAGTGCGCAAGCTGATTGCCGGTCCGTCGGTATTCATTTGCGACGAATGCATCGAGCTGTGCAACGACATCATCCGCGAAGAGGCGCAGGCCGAGCACGGCACCAAGGGTGCGAAATCGGATCTGCCGGTGCCGCACGAGATTCGCACCATCCTTGACCAGTACGTGATCGGTCAGGATGCGGCGAAGAAGATATTGTCGGTGGCGGTGTACAACCACTACAAGCGCCTGAAGAACATCAACAAGACCGATGATATCGAGCTGACGAAGAGCAACATCCTGCTGATCGGCCCCACCGGTTCCGGCAAGACGCTGCTGGCGCAGACGCTGGCGCGGCTGCTCAACGTGCCGTTCGTGATGGCGGATGCCACCACGCTGACCGAGGCCGGCTACGTCGGCGAGGACGTCGAGAACATCATTCAGAAGCTGCTGCAGAAGTGCGATTACGATGTCGAGAAGGCGCAGCGCGGCATCGTCTATATCGATGAAATCGACAAGATTTCACGCAAATCGGACAACCCGTCGATCACGCGCGACGTATCCGGCGAGGGCGTGCAGCAGGCGCTGCTGAAACTGATTGAAGGCACGATCGCGTCGGTGCCGCCGCAGGGCGGCCGCAAGCATCCGAACCAGGAGTTCGTGCAGATCGACACCACCAATATCCTTTTTGTCTGTGGGGGTGCTTTTGACGGACTCGACAAGATCATTACCGCGCGTTCCGAGCAAAGCGGCATCGGTTTCGGAGCGGAGGTCCGTTCCAAGAGCAACCGGCGCGGCATCGGCCGCGTATTGCGCGATGTGCAACCGGAAGATCTGATCAAATACGGACTGATCCCGGAATTTGTCGGCCGGTTGCCGGTCGTCGCGACGCTCGAGGAACTGGATGAACATGCGCTGATCCAAATTCTGACGGAGCCCAAGAACGCGTTGCTCAAGCAGTACCAGAAGATGTTCAGTATGGAAGGCGTCGAACTGGAACTGCGCGATGCCGCGTTGCTGGCGATATCGCGCCGGGCGCTGGAGCGCAAGACCGGTGCCCGGGGATTGCGCTCGATCCTGGAACAAACGTTGCTGGATACCATGTTTGACCTGCCGTCGATGGAAAATGTGGTCAAGGTGGTGGTGGACGAAGGCGCAATTGCGGGCGAGTCCCAGCCGATCCTGATCTACGCCGATCAGCCAAAGGTTGCCGGATCGACGGTGTAGGACACTGCGGCAGCGCGTCGCGCTGTGAAAAAGGCGGTCGTGCGCCTCTCGTCCCCGGCTTGAAATTGCCGGAAAGCGTCCCAAACTGACATTGGCTCTGTCTCTTATTAAAGGTGAACCCTTATGCCTGAGCTTGACCATCCTCCGATGACCGGTTCGATGCAGCTGCCGCTGTTGCCGTTGCGCGACGTGGTGGTGTTTCCGCACATGGTCATCCCGTTGTTCGTCGGCCGGCCCAAATCGATCAAGGCGCTGGAGTCGGCGATGGAAGCCGGCAAGAGCATTGTGCTGGTGGCGCAGAAATCGGCCGCCAAGGACGAGCCGGCGGCCGAGGATTTGTATCAGATCGGCAGTGTCGCGAACATTTTGCAGATGCTGAAGCTGCCGGATGGCACGGTGAAGGTGCTGGTCGAAGGCGGGCGGCGCACACGCATCGATGCTGTGGTTGACCTGCGCACGCACTATGCCGCGACGTTGCTGCCGGTCAATGAAGCGATCGGCGATGACAACGAAATCGAAGCGATGCGGCGCACACTGGTCGCGCAGTTCGATCAGTACGTGAAACTCAACAAGAAAATTCCGCCCGAAATTCTGACGTCACTGTCCGGCATCGACGAGGCCGGCCGGCTGGCCGACACCATCGCCGCCCATCTGCCGCTGAAGCTCGAGCAGAAGCAGGAAGTGCTCGAAATGTTCGACGTCAAGCGTCGCCTCGAGCACCTGCTGAAGCTGATCGAGGGCGAGCTCGACATTCTGCAGGTCGAAAAGCGCATCCGCGGCCGCGTCAAGCGGCAGATGGAGAAAAGCCAGCGCGAGTACTACCTGAACGAGCAGGTGAAGGCGATCCAGAAGGAGCTCGGCGAAATGGAAGAAGGCGCCGATCTCGACGATCTGGAAAAGCGCATCAAGGCCGCGCACATGCCGAAGGACGCGCGCAAGAAAGCCGAGGCGGAGCTGAAGAAGCTGCGGCTGATGTCGCCGATGTCGGCCGAAGCGACGGTGGTGCGCAACTACATCGACGCGCTGGTATCGCTGCCGTGGAAGAAAAAAAGCAAGATCAGCACCGATCTCACGTCGGCCGAGGAAGTGCTCGACGCGGATCACTACGGGCTGGAAAAGGTGAAGGAACGGATCGTCGAATACCTCGCGGTGCAGCAGCGTGTCGACAAGCTGAAGGCGCCGATTCTGTGCCTGGTCGGCGCCCCCGGCGTCGGCAAGACGTCGCTCGGGCAGTCGATGGCGCGCGCGACGAACCGCAAGTTCGTGCGCATGTCGCTGGGCGGCGTGCGCGACGAGGCGGAGATCCGCGGGCATCGCCGCACCTACATCGGATCGATGTCGGGCAAGATTCTGCAGAACATGACCAAGGTCGGCGTGCGCAATCCGCTGTTCCTGCTCGACGAAGTCGACAAGATGGGAATGGATTTCCGCGGGGACCCGGCTTCCGCGCTGCTGGAAGTGCTGGATCCCGAACAGAACCACACCTTCGTCGACCACTACGTCGAAGTCGAGTACGACCTGTCCGACGTGATGTTCATTGCCACCGCGAATACGCTCAACATTCCGCCGGCATTGCTCGACCGCATGGAGGTGATCCGGCTGTCGGGCTATACCGAGGACGAGAAGGTCAACATCGCGATCCGCCATCTGCTGCCGAAGCAGATGAAGGGCCACGGCCTCAAGCCCGAGGAACTGGTGGTGTCGGAAGGCGCGGTGCGCGACATCGTGCGCTACTACACGCGCGAGGCCGGCGTACGCGCACACGAACGCGAGCTTTCGAAAATCTGCCGCAAGGTGGTGAAGACGCTGGTCAGTGCCGGCACCAGCCGCAAGGTGACGGTCAATTCGCGCTACCTCGACAAGTATCTGGGCGTGCGGCGCTACACCTATGACGTGGCGCAGAAGAACAACCAGGTGGGACAGGTGTGCGGACTGGCGTGGACCGAGGTCGGCGGCGAATTGCTGACGATCGAGGCGGCGGTGATGCCGGGCAAGGGCAAGATGAGCACCACCGGCAAGCTCGGCGACGTGATGAAGGAATCGGTGCAGGCGGCGCTCACCGTGGTGCGCAGCCGCTCGCGCAAGCTCGGCATCGTGAAGGATTTCTACGAGAAGAACGACATCCACATCCATTTGCCGGAAGGCGCGACGCCGAAGGACGGGCCGTCGGCCGGCATCGGCATCTGCACCGCGATGGTGTCGGTGCTGACCGGCATTCCGGTGCGGGCGGACGTCGCGATGACCGGCGAAATCACGCTGCGCGGCGAAATTCTGCCGATCGGCGGGCTCAAGGAGAAGCTGCTGGCGGCGCACCGCGGCGGCATCAAGACCGTGCTGATACCGGAAGAAAATGTGAAGGATCTGGCCGATATTCCGGATAACGTGAAGAATCGGCTTGATATTCACCCGGTGAAATGGATAGACAGCGTTCTCGAAATGGCGCTCGAGCGCAAGCCTGAGCCGCTGTCGGAAGCAGAAACCGTCGCGCCGCTGCCGCCGGTGGGTGCGGCCGCCGCGCCTGCCATCAAACACTGAGACGAAA
>JBDZVW010000477.1:0-2073 GCA_040255885.1 Betaproteobacteria bacterium | reverse complement strand
CACTTCGCCCTGCGACCAGGACACCAACTCAAACGGGCTGCCGGCGCGATGACCGCCTTTGTTGACGAGATCCTCTTGCGGCACGACGTGGCAGCCGAAGCAATTCTTCGCTAGCCGATAAAGCGAGTGCGGCCTGATCATCCCTTTTGACTCGGCAAGCTTCCAGCGCGTGGCCGCCTCGGACTTGCTCTCGGTCTTGGCTGTTTTGCCGCTATATCCGCTATGGACCTTGATCCAGTCCTTGCCGGCGCTGTGGCAGGACTCGCAGGATATGCCGGAGATTGCCTCTTCTGCGTCGTTCTTCTTCTGCACCGTAAAATGGCACCCACGGCAGAGGCTTTCGGACTTGATGCGACGCAGCCCCATTTTTTTCGCGATCTGGTTCGCATCTGCGTCGCGTGGCATTTTGCGAAACGTATTGAAGTGATGCGTGCCCTTCCAGGCTTCGACTTCCTGCTTGTGGCATTCGGCACAGGCATTCGGACCGACGATATTCGCCGGATCGGCCACTGTCGCGCCATAGGCGGCAACACCGAAAATCATCAACAAGCCCGGAATATAAAGCAGGAGCGATTGTAGCGATGCTCTGCGCCAACCCGATCGATAAATGGCTTTACGCTCCGGCGTCACGGGTGACGTCTCACTCTTACTTCAGCGATCGAATCTTGCTTCAGCCAACCTGCTCGTCAGCATTAGCTGATTACGTTGGCTGCGCGGGCGCGGGGAAACGAGGCGGCGCATCTGTCCGCCGGTGGGCGGGACCAACCACCGCGCGGCACGGGTTAGAATGCCTTCCTCAGCCGTATTGTCGCTGCTCGGCACGAAGGGGTCCGCATAACAAACGGCGCCGACGTGTGACGCGACCGCTTTGATCGCGTCGACCATTCCCGGTGCGCCGCAGGCATAGAGGACATCGGTCGGCAACAAGCGCGGCAGGAAGTCAGTCGGCCGGCCCAGCATGACCGCTTTGGTTATGTTCTGCGGTGTGCTGCAGATCGGTGCGATCAGCACGTTGGGGAAGGCTGCGAGCTTCACGAGGGCCGGGGCCATATAAAGAGATTCGATGCTGCGGCCGCCCGCAATGATCATCATTCTGCGTTCCGGATTCTCGTGCAGCGCCGCGACGGCGATCGACCAGATCGGGGCAAAGCCGGTGCTGGTGGCGACGAGAATCATTCGGCCGTTGAGGTTTGACCGGAAGTGCGCCGAGCCATAGGGACCGGCTACCTTCACTCGATGGCCGAGCCTGATGCGGCTACCGAGCGATGCAGTGATGCGTCCGCCCTCTACGCGCCGGACATGGAACCAGAGCGAGCGACTGTTCGGATTTCCTCGCAACGGATGGGTGAGGCTGAACGGACGGCTCGGATGGCCACGGAAGCGCAGTTGCGCGTATTGGCCCGCATGAAAGGGCAGTGCGCCGTCCACCGTGATGCCGACTTCCATCACGTCGGGTGATAGCGGAAGCAGTGAACTCAGCACGCCTTCGATGGAGCGAACGGGGGATGATTGATGCGTTTCGAAGGCGGCGTTGCCCGCGATTCTGCACTGACAGGCATGAACGACGCCCGGTTCGGAGCCCTCGCCACCTCCCACTTCGCCCGACAACAAGCGCACGCAGCAGGTGCCGCAATGGCCGGCGCGGCAGTCATAGGGCAGGTCGATGCCGTTTCTCAAAGCAGCGTCCAGCAACAACTCACCACGTTCTGCGAGAACCGTCGTGCCGTTGAATGTTATTTGGTGGCGTCTCGCCATGAGTTCTGATCCTAGAAGACTTTGAATTGCCGGTGTGTGGATTAGCCCAATCGAGTGTCGACGCCGCGTATGTAGGCCGGGCGGCAGACCTAAATTCCCGCTAAACCCCTATCGTGGTCAGACAATGTTTCTTTGAAGAATTTTCTGGCCGAACGAAAATAACGATCGAATTGCTAAATTCCGAAACGCGTTGTGACACCGCAAAATAACGAGATATGGGTACCCGCAATATTACCCTGCCAATTATTTTGAGTATTACATTTATTTATGTTATATATCAATACGTTATGCGCACCAACGGTTGTCGCCTATGACTCC
>JBDZVW010000123.1:0-7740 GCA_040255885.1 Betaproteobacteria bacterium | reverse complement strand
CTGTTCGACGCGCAGCGGCTGATGGTCACGCTGTCGCAGATTCTCAGCCGCGCAAAAACGGCCCGCGGCATGAACGAGGGCGAGAATTTCACGATGAAGGGCCACGAAGGCATGAACGCCGACGTGACGCCGCGCCGCTTCCTGGAGGTGTGCCTGGCGGAAAACGACCAGCGCTTCAACCGTTACGATCCGCGGCTGATCCGGCCGCGGTTCGTGCCTTCGGCTGCACGCCTTGCGTTGCGCTTTCTGCGCAAGTAATTCTTATTGTTCCGCGGGCACGTTCGGCGCCTGCTTCATGCCCGATTGACCCGGCGGCGGCACCCCCTGCCCCGGCAGTGTCAACCCGTCGTTGAACTGCTCGAACAGCTGCTGCGGCGGATTGCCGTCGAAAATCAGATACTGGCGGTGCTGCAGATAGCCTTCGCGCACGAAGATGTACGGATCGAGCGCCGCCTGCTGCACCATCTCCAGTGACGCGTTGGCCTGCGCGCGCGTGCTGATGACGTCGAGCACGCCGAGCGGGATCGAGACCCACGGATTGCCGATGTAGAAAAGCAGATTGGTTACCGTGGCGAGCCCGAGATTGGGCGTGTTGCGCACCGTGTCCGGTCCGAAGAACGGCAGCACCAGATAGGCGCCCTGCGGCGTTCCCCAGACCGCGAATGTCTGGCCGAGATCCTCGTCGTGAGCGGGCAGTCCCATGTGAGTGGCGGGATCGAACAGGCCGAGCACGCCGATCGTGGTGTTGACGACGAAGCGTCCGCTGTCGCTGAAACCCTGTTTCACCTTGCCTTGCAGAAAGTCGTTGAGGATGACGTTGAGATAGGCGATGTTGTCGAAAAAATGCGCGAACGCAGTGCGCGCCGGCTGCGGCGTCACACGGATGTAGGTGTCGGCCACCGGTTTCAGCACGTGACGGTCGAGCGCGTCGTTGAAGCCGTGGACCTTGCGGTTGGCCGGTTCGATCGGATCGTAATCGCTGACGCCGGCCGGCGTGCTGGCGCAGCCCGCCAGCAGCGCCGTCAGCAGCACCAGCACGGCCAGCGTGGCGGAATGGAGGCGGCGCGAGGACATGAATCGTGTATCGAAAATCCGCGGCAAACGTGTCAGTCCGCCTTGCCCTGCTCGTATTCGGAAATTTTCTGTTTCACTTTGCGGACCAGCTCGTCGAAGCCGCTGTTCTTGATTACACTGACGTACTGCGCCCGCTTCAGCGCCAGATCGCTGACACCGTTGGCGACGATGTTGATCGCCTGCCACCGGCCGTTGACTTGGCGCATCTGGTAGTCGAACGATACGGTGTCGCCCCCGGACTGCACCAGCTTCGACTGCACCAGCACGTAGCCGCCCTGCAGCGGGCGCATCGTCGGCGCGGTGAATGTCTCTCCGGAATAGCCGTTGAAGCGCGCGGCATAGGTCGCGATGCTGAGGCGCGTGAACGTGTCCACCCATTGCGCGCGCTGTTTTGCATCGAGCTTGCCCCAGTACTGGCCGAGCGCAATCTGCGCGATTCCGGGAATGTCGAGCGTGCGTTTCACCGCCGGCGCGAGCTGCTTGTAGCGTCCCTGATAGCCGAGCTTTGCCGCCTGCTTCATTACGGACAGCAGCGTATCCTGGAATTGTGCGATGACCGTGGTCGCGTCCCGTGTTGCCGGCTGCTGCGGCGCCGCAGCCGGTTCCGCCGCAACGGCACAGGGACCGGCCGGCAGCCACAGCAGACAGAGAAGGGACAGCAGGATCGTATGGGGCCGCAGGGCGAATGTGCGGAGTCGCATGAAAAGTCCTCTTTGCAGGCTGTTGGCGCGGAATGCGATCCCTTCCGCGGGGGCGACAGCGCGCCGTGCGGCAGGTCCGAACAGGAACGGTTCGAGCGCAACGGCGGCCGGGATCACAACGTCAGGCGATAGATTACATCATTACGGCCCATGCTGCCGTGGTCCATCCGACCGATCCCGCCGCTGGCGGAACGATCATTCGCCGGCCGGAAACGCGACGCAGGCGCCGTCGACGCGCAGGTGGATGTCCGTGCCGGGTACAGGCGCGGCCGGCGCCGGCGCGCGCAGCCGGATCGCATGACCATCAACCGTCACCGTCAGTACCGCATAACCGCCGCGAAATGAATGTCCGATCACCCGCGCCGGTGTACCGCCATCGGCGGGCGCGGCGACTATCTGCTCGGGGCGCAGTACTACCGATGCCTGACCGGTGTCACGTGCGTAGGCCGGATGCAGCGTCAGCAGTCCGAGCGGTGTCAGCACCTGGCCGCGCTGGAACGTCCCGCCGATGACGACCGCCTGGCCGGTAAGGCGCGCGACGGTCGCGTTTGCGGGTTGCCGGTAAACGACGTCCGGCCGGTCGATCTGGATGATTCTGCCGTCATGCATGACCGCGACCAGATCCGCCGCCGCGAACGCCTCGACCGGATCGTGGGTAACCAGCACCGCGGTCGCGCCTTCCCGCCGCAGGATACCGACCACTTCCTCGCACAGCCGGCGGCGCAGATCGAGATCGAGCGCGTTGAACGGTTCATCGAGCAGCAGCAGCGTGGGCCGCGGCGCCAGCGCCCGTGCCAGCGCCGCACGCTGCTGCTGCCCGCCGGACAGTTCGTGCGGGAAACGCGCGCCGAACGCATCCAGCCCGGCGAGCGCAAGGACTTCGGCCACCCGCGTGCCGCCGCGTTCGCGCCGCGGCAGCCCGTAGCCGACATTGCCGGCAACCGTCAGATGCGGAAACAGCGCGCCTTCCTGCGGCACGTAACCGACGCGTCTGCGCTCCGGCGGGACATGGAGGTGGCGTGCGGCGACGACGCCGGGGCCAATCGCGATCTCGCCGTCATCGATGCGATCGAACCCGGCGATCAACCGCAGTACCGTCGTTTTGCCGCAGCCTGATGGCCCGAGCAGCGCGACGATGGTTCCGGACGGCACCGCGAGATCGACGTCGCGCAACACCGGCTGCCCGTCGAAGCTTTTTCTGACACGCTGAATATGCAGACCGCTCATCCTAGAAATCGTAGATTGCCAGCGTACGGCGGGTGAAGACGTAGACCGGCACAACGGACACCGCCACCAATAATGCCGCAAACGGCGCCGCCGCGGCATACTCGGCATTGTTGGTGTGCGACCACACCTCGGTTGCCAGCGTCACCATCCCGGTCGGCGCCAGCATCAACGTTGCAGTCAGCTCGCGCATCAGCTCCAGCACCAGCAGTGCCAGCGCCGCACCGATGCCGGGTGTGATGTTGGGCAGCGTCACCGACAGAAACGTCTGCAATGGATTGCGCCCCAGGCTGCGCGACATTTCTTCGATACGCACCGGAACCAGGTCGAACGACGCGCGCAGCGCCGTCTGCGCCAGCGGCAGCGCCAGCACGGCGTAGGCGGCGATCAGCACGACCGGCGTCTGGTACAGCAGCGGTACATAGCGTATCGATATGAAAACCAGCGCCAATGCGATGATGAGCCCCGGCAGGCCGTGCACGACGTACGGCAGGCGGTCGGCGAAATTGGCCAGAAGGCCGCGGTAGCGTGCCGCCAGGATCACCAGCGGCACGGCCAGCACGGTGGTTACGATCGCTCCGGAAACCGACAGTGACAGCGAGCCTTCGATTGCCGGCCACAGTTCGGCGGCGCCGCGGCCGATCGAGCGGCCCGCCCACAGCCAGTAAGCCAGTGTCGTGAACGGCACGCCCAGCGCCAGCACCGCCAGCACGAACTGTCCGGCGAGCACGAATGGCGTTGCACGGCCCAGCCGCGCGAGCGTGATGCGGCGCGCGCTGCCGCGGCCGACGCGCGCGAATCGCGTATCGCCGCGCAGGTGCAGCTCGGCGTACGCCGCCAGCAGACAGAGCACCAGCAGCACGGACGCCTGCAGTGCCGCCGACACGTTGTCGAAGCGCAATTGATACGAGGCGAAGATCGCGGTCGTGAACGTCTGCACCCGCAGCAGTGACAGCGCGCCGAATTCGGCGAGCATGTGCGACAGCACCAGCAGCGCGCCGCCGCCCAGCGCCGGCAGCGCCTGCGGCAGCACGGCGCTGAAGAAGGTACGCCACGGCCCGTGGCCGAGCGAGCGCGACACGTCCTCGAAGCCGGGATCCATCCCGCGCAGCGCCGCCGCCACCGGCAGATAGACCAGCGGATAGGTCGACAGCGTCAGGATCAGAATGGCGCCGGCCATGCTTTGAAAAACGGCGGCGATCGACGACCAGGCGAAACTCGCGACAAATGCCGGTACGGCGAGCGGCAGGCTTGCCAGCACGCGCCAGACGCGGCGGCCCGGGCAATCGCAGCGTTCGATGCACCACGCTACCGCGGTGCCGATGACGCTGGTCGCGGCCGCCACGCTGATTGCGAGTATCAGCGTATTGAGCAGCAGCGACAGCGTGCGCGGGCGGAACAGCTCATCGTGAATACCCGCGGGCCCCGCCTCCGACGCGCGCATTGCCACGTAGAACAGCGGCAGTGCGATCAGTGCGCTCGGAACCAGGGCGGCGGCGATCAGCCAGCGCGGCGGCGCTGCCCCGTGTCGATGGCTACGGACCGGTGAATGAACGCTCAAGCAAGGCCGGCGGCGCGGCGTAGCGCGAGGGCGTCGGCGGCATCTCCGAGATCCGCCGGTGTCACGTCGGGCGGATCGATTTCGTTGAACGGTTTCAGCGCGAACGGCGACTGGATGCCGGGCCGCAGCGGATATTCGGCAACGCTGCCGGCGATCGCCGTCTGTCCCGCGGCGCTGACCATGAAGGCCAGCAGCTGCTGTGCTGCCGACGGGTGCCTGGCGGACTTCAGCACGCCCGCGGCGGACACCGTGATCAGTGCGCCCGGATCCTTGTGGCCGATGTAGTAGAGTGCCGATTTCATCTTCGCCGCACCGACTTCCGCCGCCACTGAAAACCAGTAGTAATCGTTGATCAGCGCGGTCGCGATTTCGCCCGCTTCCACCGCACGCATCGCCGCCATGTTGCCGTTGTACGGCTCACCGTAGGCTTTCAACCCCTTGAGCCAGTCGAGCGCAGCGGTGCGTCCTTTCAGTAATTCGATCGCGATGATCTGCTCCTGAAAGGCTCCGCTGGTGGGCACATAGGCGACTTTGCCTTTCCATGCCGGCGCGGCGAAGTCGAGAACCGATTGCGGCAGCTCGTCTTTGCGGATCATCGTCGTGTTGTACGCGACCACCCGGCAGCGCGCGCTGACACCGACCCAGGTGCCATCCCTGCCGACGTACCGGGACGGAATCTGCTTCAGCGTGTCCGCCGGCAGTTTGGCAAGCCGGCCTTTTTCTGCCAGCACCACCACCGGCGGACTCTCCTCCGAATAAAACACATCGGCCGGTGAGCGTTCACCTTCCTCGATGATCTGGTTGGCGAGTTGCGCGCTGTGGCCCTTGCGCACCTCGACGTTGATTCCGGTCGCTCTGGTGAAAGCCTTTACCAGCGCATTGGTGGTGTTCGAATGCTGGCCGCTGTAAAGCGTCATCGTCTTGTGGTCCGCGGCCAGCACGGAAGCGGGCCATGCCGATCCCAGCAGTGCGGCGCCAACGGCGGCGGAACTGCCTTGCAGAAAACGGCGGCGATTGCTGTTGATATCGTTCATGACAGTCATACTCCATTGCAAGCATGAAACCGGGCCGCGACCATTCGCTGTCCGGCTGCGGCAGACCCACCAATCGTGCAACTGCGGGCGGGCGCACCGAATTGCGTCATCCGCTCAGAACACGTGGCTCATCGTCAGCCCGTAAACCGTCTGATCCTGTCCCGGATTCGCTACCGCGCCGTACTGGAAATAATTGGCGTTGTCGTCATTGTTCAGTCGCGCGTATGTCATGGCCACCGAAGTGCGTTTCGAGAACGCGTAGCCATATTGCAATACCCACAAATTGGCCCCGGTGCCGCCGGCGCCAGCGTTGCCGACGACCGAACCCAGCGTGGCGACCTGCGAGCCGCTGGTGCTGTTTGCCTTCACGTACGCCGCGTGCAGGCTGTGTGGTCCGCCGACATGCCAGTCAGCGAACACGGCCCACGAATTGCGCTGGGTGTCGCCGCTGTCGGCGGCGACGTCGTCGGAGTATTTCAGGTGTTCGTAATTCAGGCCAATCCGGAAAACCTGCGCGAACTTGTAGGCGCCGCTGAGCGTCCAGGCATCGTCGTTGCTGCCGCTGCGCACGAAATCCTTGTGTTTTTCATAGCCGAAACCGATTGCAAGCGGGCCGTTGCCATAACTCGCGTTGAGCGAATAGAGCCGCGGACTGCCGGTTGCCGAATCCGGCGTATTGACGCCGCCGACGGCATCATCACCGCGGTTGTCGGAGAACGCTGCGGAAAATCTGAAGCCGCCGAAATCGGGGCTGTCGTACCACAGCAGGCCCTTGTGGCGACGGGCGAAGGTGTAAGGAACATGGGTGCCATTGCCTGCCGTGGTGTCGCGATTGCTGATGATGGCGTCAACGCCGCCGATACCGGTGTCGCCGATTCCCTGCCACGTGTCCGACCCGCCGCCAATCTGTTTGTACGGCGTGTCCCATTGACCGGCGCCGAACAGGCCCCAGTTTCCTTTCAGTCCGATTCCGGTGTTGCGGCTGGTCCATGAGGCGTCTTCGCCATCGAGCGGAAACGTTTCCTCCAGCTGAAACCATGCCGCGTTGCCGCCGCCCAGATCTTCGGTGCCCTTGAAGCCGATTTTCGAGCCCCCCGGATTGAACAGCGTATCGCCGGAATTGACGCCCGCGCCGGAATCCGCATGAAGGTATGCGACACGCGCCTTACCGTAGATTTGTACCGTGCTCTTTGCCGACACGGCAAATGGCATCGCAAGCACAGCCGCAGCCATCAGGGCAACGGATTTTTTCTTCATGTTTTGTCTTTCCTGAAAGCTTTTGCAGAAAGCGAAAATTGCGCTCCGGTTACGGCGATGACACATGGCCGTCACGAAACAGAATGCCGGAAAACTGTGGAGTGTTTTCGACGTAAACGCAAATAACAATGCGATACATTATCATTTGCATGACATTCATACAAGCGAGCATAGCGTTCGGGCCATGCCGCTCGCAACGGCTTCGAGCCGGATGTCGAAATTTTCTGTGTCGAACCGAACGGACGTCCGGCACGGCAAATTTATTGCCGCGCGGAATATCCGATTATTGTTGCTGCGGACTCTATTGGTGGGACAGGCTTCGTCTCAGACGTCGCGTTTCATACGCGCCGACCGACCGAATGCGGTTGAAGAAGCGGCTTGAGTTAACGCCGATGTAAGCACGCACTCGCGATGCGTGCAGGGTGATGTATACGAAGCAAGTCACCGGCTCCTGCCGGTGACTTGCCTGCGACTTACGGCCAGAACTTCGGATCGAGGCCGTAGCGCTCGATGCGGCGGTAGCGCATCTCCAGCTCCGACAAGTCGGCTGACTGCGCCAAATAACGATCCCAGGCGCTTGGTGCGGGAGTCGTAAAATAAGTGCGAATCGCCTTGATGGCGTTGAACAATGACTTCATGTTGCGACTTCTTTCGTATAACGAGGTTGAACGAATACAGGGTTTCAGTGGTACAGACGCCGCCTGTCGAGGATGCCAGCCTCCAGCAGCCGTTTACGGCATTCGATGTAGCGCTCTTTTTCGCTGGGGCCGTTGTCCGCAAAATATGCGCTTACTGCGTGGAAAACTTTTTTGATGAGTGCCATTTCACGTTACTCATGTTTGTTATTGCGATGCAGCAATTATACTCCTGCACATACTGAACGCACTAA
>JBDZVW010000122.1:0-7749 GCA_040255885.1 Betaproteobacteria bacterium | reverse complement strand
CGCTCGACCACCTGTTCCTGCTGATCTATCCGACGGTGGTGCTGGCGATGGCGCCGCAGTTCGGCCGCTCCTACGGCGAGATGCTGGCGCTGTCGCTGGGCGCCTTCATCGCGTTTGGCGCCGGCTCGCTGCCGGCGGGCTGGCTGGCCGACCGCTGGAGTCGGCGCGGCATGATGATTCTGTTCTTCGTCGGCATCGGCTGTGCATCGATCCTGACCGCGGCGGCGCGCACACCATGGCAGATCGCGGCGGCGCTGACACTGATCGGTGTGTTCGGTTCGATCTACCATCCGGTCGGCGTGTCGATGCTGGTGTCAGGTCGCGAAAAGGTCGGCAAGGTGCTCGGCGTGAACGGCGTGTTCGGCAATCTCGGGCTGGCGTTCTCCGCGCTGATATCGGGCGCGCTGGCGCAATGGTTCGGCTGGCAGAGCGCATTCATCGTGCCCGGCGTCGTGTCGATCGCCGTGGGCATCGCGTTCGCCCGCGCGGTGCCGCGCGAGCCGGTGCACGCCAAGGCGGCACGCAAGACGGCGCGCTTCAGCATTCCGCGCGAGGTGCTGCTGCGCGCGTTTCTGATCCTGACGGTATCGACGGTTTGCGGCGGTGTGATTTTCAATTCCAACGTCATTGCGATGCCGAAGGTGTTTGACGAGCGTCTGACGGCACTGGTCAGCACGACGCTGGGCGTCGGCGTGCTGGTGTCGGCGGTGTACGCATTCGCCGCGATGGCCCAGCTGTGCGTCGGCTACCTGCTCGACCGTTATTCGATCAAGCCGGTGTTCATGCTGATCGCGGCGGTGCAGGTGCCGCTGCTGCTGCTGGCCGCCGCCGCCAGCAACTACATGATGCTGGGCGTGGCGCTGATCATGATGTTCTTCGTGTTCGGCCAGATTCCGATCAATGACGCGATGGTTGCCGCGTACACCGATGAACAGTGGCGTTCGCGCGTCTACGCGGTGCGCTACGTGGTGTCGTTCGGCGCCAGCGCGCTGTCGGTGCCGCTGGTGGCGCTGATCTCGCGCATGAGCAGCAATTTCAGCTATCTGTTCGTGCTGCTCGCGGGACTGGCGTTCGCGATGTTCATTGCCGCGCTTTATTTTCCGGCCGGGTCGCCGCAGCTGGCGCCGCAACGCGCGTGAGCCGCGCGGCGCCTGACGGCGCTGCGTGAATGAACTTCTGTTTGTCCGCAGCGCGGACTTTGGCGGATAATGGACCGCTCCGGCGTTCATGCAGCCGGAACCTGCACGTGTCCACCGTTGCCGAACTGGCAATGATCTCCGAACTTCAGAAGGTACGCCGATGACCCTTCAAGCCGCTTCCGGACTGTCACGCGAAGAATGGGCGAATCGTTTCGCCGCCGTGCGCGGCCGCACCGAGGCGCTGTGCGAATCTCTTGAAATCGACGATTTCCAGGTTCAGAGCACGATCGAGGTCAGCCCGCCGAAATGGCATCTGGCGCACGTCACGTGGTTTTTCGAAACTTTTCTGCTGAACGAATTTGCGCACAACTATCGTCCGTTCCATCCGCGCTTCAAGTACCTGTTCAATTCCTATTACCAGACCGTCGGGCGGTTTCATCCGCGGCCCGAGCGCAGCGTATTGTCACGTCCGACCGTGGCTGAAATTTTCAGCTATCGTGAATACGTGAACCACGAAATGACCCGGCTGATCCGCAATCTCGGCGCGGAGCCGTGGCCCGAATTCGCTTCCTGCCTCGAGCTCGGCCTGCATCACGAGCAGCAGCACCAGGAATTGCTGCTGATGGACATCAAGCACAACTTCGCGGCCAACCCGCTGCGGCCCGCTTACCATGAGGCGCCGACCGCCGACCATGCCGCGAGCGTGCCGTTGGACTGGATCGACTATGCCGGCGGCGTGCACGAGATCGGCCACGATGGCGACGGCTTCGCTTTCGACAACGAAACACCGCGCCATCAGGTGCTGCTGCAGGATTATCGGCTGGCGTCGCGCCCGGTGACCAACGGCGAATTCATGGAGTTCGTGCGCGGTGGAGGCTACTCCGATTCGCGCTACTGGCTGTCGGACGGCTGGGCGCTGATTCAGCAGCGCGGCTGGCAGGCGCCGCTTTACTGGGAACGCGACAACGGGGGATGGCTCGAAATGACGCTCGGCGGCGTGAGGCCGCTACGGTCCGAAGAGCCGGTGTGCCACGTCAGTTTCTACGAAGCCGATGCCTATGCGCGGTGGGCGGGCAAGCGCCTGCCGAACGAAGTCGAACTGGAAGTTGCCGCCGGTGCGCAGCCGGTCGACGGCAATTTCGTCGAGGCCGGGCTGATGCACCCGCGCCCGGCGCAGGGTGCGGACGACCGGCAGTGGTATGGCGACGTCTGGGAATGGACGTCGTCGTCATACGGGCCGTATCCGGGCTTTCACGCGCTGGCCGGCTCGCTCGGCGAATACAACGGGAAATTCATGTGCAACCAGATGGTGCTGCGCGGCGGCTGCTGCGTCACGCCGCAGTCGCACATGCGCGCCAGCTATCGCAACTTTTTCTATCCTGCCGACCGCTGGCCGTTCACCGGCATCCGCCTTGCGGCGGATGCCTGACGCCGCACAGCCCGTCGCCGGAGTTCCGCGTCCGGCGGCGGCGGTCAGTGCTTTCTTTTGACGAGCGCCAGCAGGCTGCCCGCGAGCATCATCTCGATCTCGCGCGGACTCAGACGGCAGTGGGTGATGAAAGTCCGCTTTCTGGTCTTGTTCGTCACGGTTATGTCGCCGCCATTTTTGATGGTGTCGCGTAACCCTGCGAGCGACAGTTCGTCGCCCTGATCGACGTTGTCGTAATCGGCCGCATTGCCGAAGGTGAGCGGCAGAATGCCGAAATTGACCAGGTTCTGCCGGTGAATGCGCGCAAAGCTTTTCACGATGACGGCCTTGACGCCGAGATAACGCGGCGCGAGTGCTGCGTGCTCGCGGCTCGAGCCCTGGCCGTAGTTGTCGCCGCCGATGATGAAATGGCCGCGGTCCCGGTGCTGCAGCGCGCGTGCCGCATAATCCTCGTCGACCTGCCGGAACACGAATGCGCTGATGCCCGGAATGTTGCTGCGAAACGGCAGCACTTCCGCTCCGGCCGGCATGATCTCGTCGGTCGAGATGTCATCGCCGGTCTTGATCAGCACCGGGCCGTCCAGGGTGTCGGGCAGCGGCTCGAAGTCGGGCAGCGGTTTGATGTTCGGGCCTTTCTCGAGCTCGGCCCCGCCGCCGTCCGCTTGCGGCGCAACCAGCATGTCGGTGTTGATTATCAGCTCTTCCGGCTCCTCGAAATGCGGATATGAAATGCCGAGTGTGCGCGGGTCGGTGATCATGCCGGTGAGTGCCGACGCGGCCGCCGTTTCCGGGCTGCACAGATACACGCTGTCCTCGCGCGTGCCGGAACGGCCGGGAAAATTGCGCGGCACCGTGCGCAGGCTGATGCGGCCGCTGGCCGGCGCCTGGCCCATGCCGATGCAGCCGTTGCAGCCGGTCTGGTGCAGGCGCGCACCGGCATGCAGCAGCCTCTCCAGCAGGCCGCTGCGCGTCAGGTTTTCGAGAATCTGGCGCGACGTCGGATTGATGTCGAACGACACGCGATCATGTACCTGCATGTTGTCCACGATGAGCGCGGCGATGCCGAGGTCGCGCAGCCCCGGATTCGCGGACGAGCCGATGTAGCACTGGTACACTTCCTGGCCCGCGACGTCGGCGACCGCTACCACGTTGCCGGGGCTCGACGGCTTCGCGATCAGCGGCTCCAGCTGTGATAGATCGATTGCATCGTGTTCATCGTACCTGGCGTCGTTGTCGGCCACCAGCTCGCGCCAGTCGCCACCGCGCTGTTCGCGCTCCAGAAACCGCTTCACTTCCTGATCGGACGGGAACACGGTCGTCGTGGCACCAAGCTCGGCGCCCATGTTCGCGATCACGTGCCGGTCCATCGCCGACAGGCCGGCAAGGCCCGGTCCATGGTATTCGATGATTTTGCCGACGCCACCGTCCACGCCGTGGCGGCGCAGCATTTCGAGAATGACGTCCTTGGCGCTGACCCAGGCGGGCAGCGTCCCGGTCAGCTCGACCCCCATCACTTTCGGCATCCGCGTGTAGAATGGTTCGCCGGCCATCGCCATCGCGACCTCGAGTCCGCCGGCGCCAATCGCCAGCATGCCGATCGAGCCGGCGGCCGGCGTGTGGCTGTCGGAACCCAGCAGTGTTTTGCCCGGCTTGCCGAAACGCTGCTGATGTGTCGGATGACTGACGCCGTTGCCGGGGCGGCTGTACCAGATGCCGAACTTGCGGCACGCGCTGCGCAGGAACAGGTGATCGTCGGCGTTGCGGAAATCGGTCTGCAGTAGATTGTGGTCGATATATTGCGCCGACAGCTCGGTCTCCACGCGCGGCAATCCCATCGCTTCGAACTCGAGCATCACCAGCGTGCCGGTCGCGTCCTGCGTCAGCGTCTGGTCGATCTTCAACCCGATCTCTTCGCCGGGCGTCATTTCGCCTTCGACGAGATGCGAATGAATCAGTTTTTGCGCAACATTCATGCCCATCACTTTGTCTCCTTGCCGTGGCAAGCTCACCAGCAAAGTTGACAGGCGGGGCGGGGGAGCCGTTCCGCGGATAACGGCCCCCGGGGGTTCGTTACGGCTTGAGCTGACCGCGAATTTCGCCGGCCTTGTGCGCGTCGCTGTGAACGTTCACGTAGAGATCGCCGTCCTTGAACGCCTTGTACTGATCATCGGTGAGCTTGGCGCCGGCCGGCACCGACCAGGTATTGTCGCCGCTCTTCGTCAACGGGATGATCACCGGGCCGTTCTTGCCGGCCGGCGCTTCGTGAATGTGCGCCATCGTGCCTTTGACATCGGTGGTTTCCACGCTGCCGCTGACGGTCTTGTCGTCATTGATCGTGATTGTGCCGCTGCCTGATGCCGACGTCTTGACCGCCGGAACTTCCTGCGTGCCGCTGAGCGTGACCTTGACGCTCTCGCCCAGCGCCAGCCCGGAGTAGAGGGCTAGCGAAAATGCCGCCACCGCGACGATGCGCAACATTCCGCGAGGGGGTTCGACACCTTGTTTCATGACAGTCTCCTTGTGGGGGGAATAAAACGAATACAGCACAGGAAAAGAGTTCCTGCCGGGGAGTCAACACCGGACGCCCGTCCGGCATTCCCGATCATTCTAACGCCATGCCGAAAATAGGCTCAATGGGTGAATATTGCTGCGGCATCCGGCAGTGGTTGCAAGCCGGATCGGGATTGGCAGTGTAAAAATTACAATCCGGCGGAAATGGCACTGCGGCGTCGCCCAGCAGCCATCCAGGTCGGATGGTTGCGTTACGCGGTATCAGATCCGCGACGTGGCGGCGCGGATCCCGTCTGTCGGCTTCGCGGTAGGCACCGCGGCCTGCTCGGCCGGCCGCCGTCCGCGGTACATCCGCCCGGACGTCGCGAATGCCGGGTGCGCAAGATCGCCAAGCAGCCGTGCGACCAGCTCCGCCTGGCGGCGGGTGCCGGTTTTCTGGAACAGGATTTTCAGGTAGCCGCGGGCTGTGTTGTACGTAATGCCGTTGCGTTCCGCCGCCTGGCGGACGCTGCAACCGTCGAGCAGTGTCTGCGCGAGCCGGGATTCGGCCGCGGTGAAGCGGTAGCGCTCGTGCAATATGCAGGCAATGTCTCCGCGGGCGGCTGTCACCGATGAATCGGTGATCATCAGCAAGGTTGCCCGTTCCGGACTTGCCGGCAGTCCACGGTGAACCGAAAACCGGCTTGCCGCAAGTTTGAGCGGGCGGGCCGGTGCGGGCGCAGCAAGCGTGATGCCGGCAGGCTCCGGATAGTCGTTGCCGTTTTTGAATCGGTGCAGCAATGCTTCGAGCTTGCCGCGCTCGGAGGGATTGATCGCGGCCAGCCGGCCGTTGCGCAGCGTCAGCCTGTCACTGCGCCGCAGCATCGCTTCGGCGGCCGCGTTGCAGTATAGCAGCCTGTTGTCCGCATCCAGCAGCACGATGCCACACGACAACCGGTCGAGTGCCTGCTCGGTGATTTCCCTGCGTTCGGCGATGGTGCCGAGGCGAGTCGCGATGCGCATGGCACGCAGCAGGTGGCGGCTGATCGTGCTGAACCGTTCCACCTCACCGGCACGGAAGGCGCCGGCGTCGGCTGGCCGCAGCAGCGTGACGTTGGCGATGCTGCCGTTTTCGGCATGCAGCGTGGTACCCATGGTATGGTTGAAATGTTGCGGGCGCATCCATTCGTTGTAGTACTGCGACCGCAGCAGGATTTTCGAGTCACGGCAGAATTCGGCAAGGCGGCTGTCAGTGCGGATGGCGCCGGCCTGATGCAGTGCCTCCGCATGAATCCGCCACGGGTTGTCGTCGGTGAAGAATTGCGAACGGAAGTCGCCAAGATAGGTTTTGGCGACGCCTGCGAGGTGAACCGGACGGTAGTTGCTGCTCGTGAAATCAAGCCAATAAAACGCTTCGCCGCTGGTATTGAACAGCGCGCGCAGCGCTTCCATCACGGCCGTCCAGCTGCCGGGATCGATGGCGGCGTCGTAGATCGTTTCGGTCAACCCGTCGAGCTGCTTGCGCAGCGCTGTTGTTGTTGCCATGTTGCAAGCCGGACTGGACGTCCGGCCCTCCTCGTTGCGATCCATGCAGATTATTCTGCAAGCGGCAATCGATGACAACAACAATATGCAGCCTGAATATCGCATGACGCGGATGGACCGGGACGCAGGTGGGCGCCGCGGCGCCGGGAGATACCGTGGAGGATGCTTTCACGCGAAAGGGACCTGTTTTAAAAATGTATGCTGATCAACGCACAACGGATGCTCACGCAGGAGGCACTTTAAGAACGGATTTGAATGACGTCACCAGATCGATCCCTGAGGCTTCTGCAGCTGCCGGATAGCCATATCATCACGGACGGGCTCATTGAATCTGCAGGTGCAGGTCCTTGCTCATGTCATCCAGCAGATTGCTGGCGGTGAGTTCGTCGAGCCCGTCGGCGATCAGCGTGCTTTCGTTGCCATAATGCAATTCCAGACTGAAGCAAAACTGCGGCAGCTTTTGATCGACATTGGCACGGATGGCCGCCCCCGCGAACTGGCCGGTCGACGCATTCGTCGTGACGGTCGTGATGTCGGGTGCGCAGTTCTTATCATAGGTGTTGCCGATGAGCAGGCGCCGGATTTGTTCGGCGGGCGCCGTGACCGTGCTGCCCTGTCGAGAAATGCGGACCGCGGCGTCTTGAATCGAAACCTGCGCCTTTTGCCGGGTACCCATGGTTTTTGCCTTGTAGCTGCGCATCCAGCGCACAAAGAACACCGGAATTCCAACGGCGATCAACACGATAACGAGAAAAGAGAGTCCGCCGAAGAAAGATCCGATCACGAACGCCGGGATCAATCCAAGCAGGAAGATGACGATAGTCTGCGCCACCAGCATGACAGGGCCTGACCCGAAGGCTTTGGCCTCCGATGCAGGAATCGGGACGATGTCATAGACGACGGCGGTGCCGGATTCGTTGCGATCATAATTTGCGCGAGTCATAGTGATGCTCCGTTGGGGAATGGGTGCTGTTTGCCGTCGGCCACGACGATGCCGCTGTCGTCCGCGCCGTTGTAATGGATGATTCTGCCGCGCATGATCGCTTCTCCTTTGGGTGACGGGTGAGTGTTTGCATGTTGTCTCTTTTGTCGCAGGTGACCGAATCGTCAGTAGCGATAACAACGCCCGAACGCGGCCCGAGTGGC
>JBDZVW010000121.1:0-7753 GCA_040255885.1 Betaproteobacteria bacterium | reverse complement strand
GCTTGATGCCGATCCACAGCAGCAGCACCGCGCCGATCAGTTCGATGTAGGGCAGTGTCATCAGGTAGGCGGCTGCGGTGGTGAGCCCGACCATCAGCACAACGATGCCCGCGGCGCCAATGAGGAATGCTTTCTTCTGCTGTTCGTGCGGCAGACCGCGACAGGCGAGCGCGATAACGACCGCGTTATCGCCGGACAGCAGCACATTGATGACCGAGATCTCGAGCAGTGCAGCCCAGATCGCCGGATCGGAAAGATGATGTATCAACTCGTGCAGCATTTGGGGAACTCCTCGCTTTATTAGAGTGTTCCCAGATTACTGCCGGTGTCTTACAAGGTGCTTTCTCGACGGTTACGCGTTGCTGACTGGCAGATTACGCCATCCTTTCGTCAACCTTACAGTCAGCTTACAAAATAGCGCGCCGATACGGGCCGCCAGAGCGCGACGCCGTCCGGCGTCCCTTCGGTCCCGGACTACGCAGGCGGAAACGACACGGTAAAGGTATTGCCGACACCGTCGATGTCGTCTCCCAGCGAAATATCGGCGTCATGCAGCCGGGCGATTTCCTGCGCAATCGCCAGCCCCAGTCCGCTGCCGCTGGCATGCGAGCCGAGCAACCGGTGAAAGCGCTCGAACACGCGATCGCGTTCTTCCTCCGGAATGCGCGGACCGTCGTCCGACACCGACAGTCGCTGGCGTTCACCGCGGGTGACGCGCACGGTGACGCGGCCGCGGTCGCGCGAGTAGCGGATCGCATTGTCGAGCAGATTGTTGATCAGCTCGGTAAGCCGGGTAGGGTCGCCGTTCATCGGTACTGGCGTCTCGCTGCCTTCGAAACCGAGATCGATGTTTTTCTGGTACGCCTCGGGCACCCATTCCATAGTCGTTTCACGCGCCAGCTTGTTGAGGTCGAGCGGCACGAAATTCAGCGTCCTGACGGTGTTCGGTTCATTGCGCGCCAGCGACAGCAGTTGCGACACCAGCCGCGACAGGCGCTCGACACCGGTGTACAAATGCGCCAGCGCGTGCTTGGTTTGTGCCAGATCGTTCTCGCGCAGCGCGACTTCGATGTGTGTCTTGAGTCCGGCGACCGGCGTGCGCAACTGGTGCGCGGCATCGGCGATGAAGCGGCTCTGAAACGTCAGCACTTCGTTGAGCCGCGCCAGCAGGTCATTGATCGCGTTGAGCAGCGGATGAACCTCCGCCGGTGCACCCTCGGCCGCGATCGGCGACAGGTCCAGATGCGAACGCGCGCTGACCGCTTCGCGCAGGCGGTTGAGCGGCGCCAGTCCGTGCGCGACGCCGAACCACACCAGCAGGCCGGCGATCGCGATCAGCACCAGTTGCGGCAGGATCACGCTCACCAGGATCAGCCACGCGAGATCATGGCGCTTGTTCAGCGTTTCGGCGATTTCGACCGTCACCGCCTGCGCTGGCTTCG
The DNA here is from genome assembly GCA_040255885.1 of Betaproteobacteria bacterium. Lineage (GTDB taxonomy): Bacteria > Pseudomonadota > Gammaproteobacteria > Burkholderiales > JBDZVW01 > JBDZVW01. The sequence continues at coordinate 6,311 of JBDZVW010000121.1, read as the reverse complement.
CGTCGGGCAGCGCCGATACCAGGCGCGCCACGCGGACGGTGCGGCCCTGCGCCGTTGAGTTATAAAAGCGCGGGCCGCCGTCGCCGGTCTTTCCCGCCGGCAGCTCGGCATCACCGGCGATCAAATTGCCATTGGCCGCACGCACTGCGTAATAGACTTTGTCCTGCTGGTCCAGCAGCAGCGTGCGCTCGGCCTCGGGTGACAACTTGAAGCGCAGCGTTCCGTCCGGCGTGGCCGCCACGTGCAGCAGCAGCTCGCGCGCGATTTCGATCAGCTCGCCGTCGTACACCGTCTGCGACACGCGCGCCGCGATGAAATAACTGCCGGCGGCGTCGATCACCAGCAGCGTCACCAGCGGGATCAGCAGCCAGCGCAGCAGTTGGTTGCGCAGTGTCATTCAGCGCGGTCGAGCAGATAACCCATGCCGCGCACGGTGCGGATGTTGACGTTGAGCGGTTCGAGCTTCTTGCGCACGCGGTGCACGTAGACCTCGATCGCATTGCTGCTGACGTCATCGCCCCAGCCGAACAGTTGGTCCACCATCTGCTCCTTGCTGACGACGCGGCCCTGGCGCGACATCAGCAGCTCGATCACCGCCAGTTCGCGCAGCGACAGGTCGATCGGCTCGTCGCCGTAGAACAGCCGCCGCGCGGCACTGTCGAGCCGCAGCTTGCCGTGCGTCAGATGGCCGCTGGCGTTGTAATGGCCGCGCCGCAGCAGCGCACGCACGCGCGCTTCGAATTCGGGCAGGTCGAACGGTTTCGCGAGGTAGTCGTCGGCACCGAGATCGAGGCCGGTCACACGGTCTTCGAGCGTGTCGCGCGCGGTGAGAATCAGCACCGGCACCTGCGAGCCGCGGCTGCGCAACTGCTTCAGCACGGTCAGTCCGCCGACCTTCGGCAGCCCGAGGTCGAGCACCGCCAGGTCGTAGGCATTGGTTGCCAGCGCGGCCGTCGCGGCCTCGCCGTTGTCGACCACGTCGACCGCGTAGGCCGCCTGCGTCAGCGCCCGCATCAGTGCCGCCGCCAGCACGTTGTCGTCTTCGATTACCAGGATGCGCACCGATCCTCCTTGGTTCCAATCATGCGCCGCCGCCGTTCTTTGTCGTGCGCCCGCCCCGACACTTTTTTTGCTGCTGCCCGTTGGACAGCGCACGGCATGAATCTGCACTGGAAACTGCCGGCTGTCGAGCCGGCAGTTTCAGGATTTGAGTGCGGTCGTAAGATGCGGTGCAAGCGTCTGCAGCAATTGCGCGAAGATTTTCGGGCTGCCGGCGACGATGTTGCCGCTGTCGAGATAGCCTTCATTGCCTTCGAAATCGCCCACCAGTCCGCCGGCCTCGGTGATCAGCAGCGACCCGGCAGCGATGTCCCACGGCTTCAGTCCGATTTCCCAGAAGCCGTCGGTACGGCCGGCGGCGACGTAAGCCAGGTCGAGCGCGGCGGCGCCGGGGCGGCGCACGCCGGCGGTGGTCTGCATCATGTCGCGCAGCATGCCGAGATAGGCGTCGAGATGGGAGAATTCGCGAAACGGAAAGCCGGTGCCGATCAGGCTGCCTTTCAATGCCGCGCGGCGGCCGACGCGGATGCGGCGGTCGTTCAGGTAGGCACCGGCGCCGCGCGTCGCGGTGAACAGATCGTTGCGGGTCGGGTCGTAGATCACCGCCTGCGTGATCACGCCGCGCTGGCGCAGCGCGATCGATACCGCGTACGGCGGATAGCCGTGAAGAAAGTTGGTGGTGCCGTCGAGCGGATCGATGATCCACGTGTCATCGGATGTGCCGCGGGTGCCGCTCTCTTCTGCTAGAATCGAATGCCCCGGATAGGCGTCGAGCAGCACCTTGATGATGGCGTCTTCGGCGGCCCGGTCGACGTCCGACACGAAATCGTTGGCCGCCTTTTCCCGCACCGCGAGAATGTCGAGGTCGCGGCTGGCACGGTTGATGATGGCGCCGGCGCGGCGTGCCGCTTTCACGGCAGTGTTGAGCATCGGATGCATGGGCGGAGGTCAGGATTCGGGATTCAGAGATCAGGATTCAGGGGCCGGGATTCAGTGATCAGCCATCAGCGGTCGGGATTCAGCTCGAATATCCGGCGCGCTTGCGCGCCGCGAACTCTCCCTGAATCCCGAATCCTGACTTCTGAATCCTGCAGCAAAGCACGGTATTCTAGTGAATAACCTCGACGCACTCAAAAATATCCGCATCGTTCTTTCGCGTACCACCCACCCCGGCAACATCGGCGCGGCGGCACGCGCAATGAAGACGATGGGGCTGGAATCGCTGTGGCTGGTTGCCCCGCGCTACTTTCCGCATGCCGACGCCGAAGCGCGGGCCGCGCATGCGACCGACGTGCTGGTGGCCGCGACGGTGTGCGCGACGCTCGACGAGGCGCTCGCCGGAGTGACCTATGCGGTGGCGTGTTCGGCGCGACCGCGCGATCTGTCGCTGGAAGCGGCCGATGCGCGTGAGGCGGCTGCCGAGGTGCTGGAGGTGGCGCAGGCACATCCGGCGGCGGTCGTGTTCGGCAACGAGGCGTCCGGTCTCACCACTGATGAGGTCGGCCGTTGTCAGCTGATCGTGCATGTGCCGGCGAATCCGGAATATCCGTCGCTGAATCTCGCGGCGGCGGTCCAGGTGCTGGCGTACGAATTGCGCATGGGCGCGCTGGACGGTGCAGCGGCGCCGCTGCGTAACGGCGGCGGCGAACCGGCGCGGCTGGAAGACGTCGAGCGGCTTTATGCTCATCTTGAGAAAACGCTGCACGACATCGGCTATACCGATCCGCAGCGTCCCCAAAAGCTGATGCAGCGGCTGCGGCGGATGTTTGCCCGCAGCCGGCTGGAGCGCGAGGAGGTCAACATCCTGCGCGGTATCCTCGGCAGCGTCGATGCGCTGCGCCGCAAGCGGTGACCCCGGCGGTGCCGTGATAGGCGGGTGGCTCGGCGCCCGGTATTATAATTGTTGAGCGATTTGCTAAGGATCTATCCGGGAGGCGTTTACCCGGTCATTTCGAAAGATCGCATCATGTTGCAACGAATCAGGGAAGAAATCGCGGTCGTGTTCGATCGCGATCCGGCGGTGCGTTCGGCATGGGAAGTGGTGACCTGCTATCCCGGCTTTCACGCGCTGCTGTTTCACCGCTGCGCGCACCGCTTGTGGCACTGGAATCTGAAGTGGCTGGCGCGCTGGCTGTCGCACTGGGGGCGGTTTTTTACCGGCATCGAAATTCATCCCGGCGCGACCATCGGCGAACGTTTTTTCATCGATCACGGCATGGGCGTGGTAATCGGCGAGACGTCCGAAATCGGCAATGATTGCACGCTCTACCATGGCGTCACGCTGGGCGGCACGTCGTGGGACAAGGGCAAGCGCCACCCGACACTGGGCAACGGCGTGGTGGTGGGTGCGGGGGCCAAGATACTGGGCCCGATCACGGTCGGCGACGGCGCCAAGATCGGCTCCAACGCGGTGGTGGTGAAACCGGTTCCGGCGGGCGCCACGGCGGTCGGCACGCCGGCGCGGCTGATCGAGGCTGCCGGCCCGGCGGAAACGCACGTTTCAGCGGCATCGGCGAAAGAGCGTTTCGTCGCCTATGCGGTGGCCAAGGACATCAACGATGATCCGCTGGTCAAGGCGGTTCACGAGATCATCGATCACGAGGCCGGCACCGACCGGCGGCTGGAGCAGATCATTGCCGCGCTGCGCGAACTCGGTGTTCGCATGCCGCGGGACGAGCCGGCACAGTCCGGAAATTCCCCGGACAATAGTTGAACAATCCACTCGGATAAGATATAGTTGAGCGTAACGCTCGGGTATTTGGGCGGGCGCAACTATTTCATGGAGTCCAGGGGCGCGTCATGAGACTGACAACGAAGGGCCGGTTCGCAGTAACGGCGATGATGGATCTGGCAATGAGACATGGCAGCGCGCCGGTGGCGCTGGCGCAGATCAGTGAACGCCAGAAAATCTCGCTGTCGTATCTGGAGCAATTGTTCGGCAAGCTGCGGCGCCACGCGCTGGTGGCCAGCGTGCGCGGGCCGGGCGGTGGCTATCGTCTGGCAAAGGGATTGGAAGACGTATCGGTGGCCGACATCATTCTGGCGGTGGATGAGCCGATCGATGCCACCCAGTGCGGCGGCAAGGAAAATTGCAAGGATCAGCAGAAATGCCTGACCCACGACTTGTGGACCAATCTCAATAATCGGATATTCGACTATCTGGAATCGGTCACGTTGCGCAATCTGGTCGACGATCAGAAGGCGCGCAATACCGGTGTGCGTCAGGTGCAGGACATGCGCGACGGCAGCAGCCGGGTCAGCGGAGCGACAGCGTCGCTGTGACATCCGTGAAGGCGGCGATGAATCCGGTCTACTTCGACCACAACGCGACCACGCCGCTTGACGGGTGCGTGCTGGACGCGATGCTGCCGTTTCTGCGCCAGCAGTTCGGCAATGCATCGAGCCGCCATGAGTACGGCACCGTCGCGCGCAAGGCAATTGACCGCGCGCGTGCGCAGGTTGCGGCACTGGTCGGCGTGCAGCCGTCGCAGGTGGTGTTCACCAGCGGCGGCACCGAGGCCAACAACCTGTTCATCACCGGCGCGGCGGGCTATCTGAAACCGTCGCAGGTCGTGATCAGCCCGATCGAGCATCCATGCGTCGCGAAGCCGGCGCGCGCGCTGACGCGCAGCGGCTGGCAGCTGCGCAGGCTGGCGGTCGATGGCGACGGCCGGGTCGATCCGGACGACGTATCAGCGGCGCTGGCGGAGCCGACCGGACTGGTTTCGGTGATGCTTGCGAACAACGAGACCGGCGTGATCCAGGACGTTGCCGCGATCGCCGAAAAGGCGCGTGCGGCGAAGGCATGGATGCATACCGACGCGGTGCAGGCGCTGGGTAGAATGGCAGTTGATTTCGATGCGCTGAAGGTGCACGCGATGACGCTTTCGGCGCACAAGATTTACGGACCGAAAGGCGCCGGCGCGCTGATCGTCGACAAGCGGCTGGAACTGCGGCCGATCATCGCCGGCGGCGGTCATGAGCGGGGCCTGCGTTCCGGCACCGAAAACGTGGCCGCGATCGTCGGCTTCGGTGCCGCGTGCGAGCTGGCTGCCGGCCGCATGAATGAACTGGCGGCGGCGTGGGAAACGCTGCGGGTGCGGTTGGAGCACGGACTCAACCGGCTCGGCGCGGTGATTTACGGCAGCGGTGCGCCGCGTGTCGCGAATACCAGCTATTTTGGATTTTCCGGCATCGACGGCGAGACGCTGGTGATCGAGCTCGATCGCGCCGGTTTCGCGGTGGCGCCGGGCGCGGCTTGCTCCAGCGCCGATCCCGAGCCGAGCGCGACGCTACTGGCGATGGGTGTCGCACCGGAGCAGGCGCGCGGTGCGGTGCGGCTGAGCCTCGGTGTCGCCAATACGCCGGGTGATGTGGATGCGTTTCTGGCGGCGCTGGAACATGTGCTGGCGCGGCTGAAAGGATTGACCGCAATCGCGGTCTGAATGATGAGATTGCAGGTGAATACAGGTGTACGCCGATTAAATCCCCCCAACCCCCTTTGTCAAAGGGGGGCGAAGGGGGAATTTGCTGCCGCTCCACATTCGATTGTGGTCGAAAAAACTCGATAGGGTGATGTGATGGCAATTCAACTGACTGAAAAGGCGGCGACCCAGGTCAAGCGCGCGCTGGCGAAGCGCGCCGGTGCGGTGGCGCTGCGCATGGGGGTGAAGAAAGTCGGCTGCTCGGGGCTGGCCTACACCTTCGACTACGCTGACGCGGTCGGCGCGGACGATCGGGTGTTCGAATCCTTCGATACGCGCGTAGTGGTGAACGCGCAGAGTCTGCCGTATCTCGACGGCTCGACAGTGGATTTTCGCAGGGAAGGTTTCAACGAGGCCTTCAAGGTCGACAACCCGAACGTGGACAGTTCCTGCGGTTGTGGCGAGAGCTTCAACGTGAAGCCGCAGGCAGTGTCCGGGAGTAATGCATGAGTGCAGTGATTCAGGGTCTGATCAATCAGCCTTACAAGCACGGTTTCGTCACCGACATCGAATCCGATGTCGCGCCGCGCGGTCTGAACGAGGACATCATCCGCCTCATTTCGGCGAAGAAGGACGAACCCGAATGGATGCTGGCGTTCCGGCTCGAGGCCTACCGCAACTGGCTGAAGATGGCGCGGCCGGCGTGGGCCAACGTTCATTATCCGGAGATCGACTTCCAGGACATCATCTACTATTCGGCGCCGAAACCGAAAAAGAAGCTGGCGAGCATGGACGAGGTCGATCCCGAACTGATGCGCACTTTCGAGA
>JBDZVW010000476.1:0-2100 GCA_040255885.1 Betaproteobacteria bacterium | reverse complement strand
GTTGCAAAGTGAATCGCAAGTGTCCATACTGAATATGCGTAAAAAGTCATAATTACGATACGGCCGTGAACAAGGTCGTCGGGTGCACGCCAGAAGTGACGCCGGAAGAGCAGGCGCGGGCCGATATCTACGGATTGCTGGCCAATCTGTTTTACGCGCCGCCCTCGCCGGAGTTGTTGAACGCTATCGCAAATGCCGAAGGGGTGTGCGATGACGGAGCGGAATCCGCTTTCTGCAAGGCGTGGGCTATGCTGCGGCAGTCGGCAGCGGGTGCCGATGCCGCGTGCGTGCGCGACGAATACGATGCGGCTTTCGTCACCACGGGGCAGGCGCCGGTGATGCTCTACGCCTGTTTCCATCTTTCCGGACGGCTCAATGATCGTGCAGTGATCGCGCTGCGCGACGATCTGGCGCGGCTCGGCATCGCGCGCCGGCCGGCGGCCGGTGAAACCGAAGATCATCTTTCCGCGCTGTGCGACGTGATGCGCCTGCTGATCGCCGGCGCGCCCGGTGTGCCGCCGGCTGCGCCGCCGGATCAGCAGCGTTTCTTTCAGCGTCATCTGCAACCGTGGTACGGGCGGGTTGCGGACGCCATCGAGCACGCGCCGGAAACGCATTTCTACAAGCACGTTGGCCGCTTTGCACGGGCCTTTTTCGATCTTGAGAGTGAATCCCTGGTCATCGAATGACGCGAAGGAGGGAAACGAAATGAGCGTTACCAGGAATCGCAGAAAATTTCTCGCGGTGCTCGGCATCGGCGGCGCCGCGGCGGCAACGGCCGCCGCTGCCGTGGTCCGGACGCCAGCGCCGGCATCACGACCGGCCGCTGCAGCGGGTGACGCGCGCGGCACCGGCGGCTACCGCGTCACCGAGCATGTGCTGAAGTATTACCGGTCGACCAGAGTCTGAGCGGAGGGTCTCATGCTGCTTACCAGAAAAAATACCGGTGCCGCCGTCGGCACCGGTCGTCTCAGCCGCCGCGCGTCCGGGTTTCTCGGCCAGACACTGGATCGGCGCGCCTTTCTCAAGCGTTCCGGACTGACGGTGGGGGCAGGTGCCGCGATCAGCCAGCTGCCGCTGACGATGATGGAGCGTGCCGATGCGGCGCAGACACCGCCCGCGGCCGGTGCCAAGCTTGAAGTCCACCGCACGGTGTGCACGCACTGCTCGGTCGGCTGCGCGATCGACGGCGTGGTGCAGAACGGCGTCTGGATCCGCCAGGAGCCGGTGTTCGAGTCGCCGCTCAACATGGGTTCGCACTGCGCGAAGGGCGCGGCCGCCCGCGATCACGGCATCGGCACGCGCCGCCTGAAATATCCGATGAAGCTGGTGAACGGCAAATACCAGCGCATCAGCTGGGACCAGGCACTGAATGAGGTGACCGGCAAGATCAGCGAGCTGGCGAAAGCCAACGGCAAGGATTCGATCTACTGGATCGGTTCCAGCAAGCACAGCAACGAGCAGTCCTACCTGCTGTGCAAGTTCGTGCGGCTGTTCGGCTCCAACAACTGCGATCACCAGGCGCGCATCTGCCATTCGACCACCGTCGCGGGTGTGGCGAACACGCAGGGCTACGGCGCGATGACGAATTCGTACAACGACGAGCAGAACTCGAAGTGCATGCTGTTCCTTGGCTCCAACGCCGCCGACGCGCATCCGGTGTCGATGCTGCACAGCCTGCACGCGAAGGAGAACGGCGCAAAGATGATCGTCGTCGAGCCGCGCTTCACGAAGACCGCGGCCAAGGCCGACGAATACTACCGCATCCGTTCCGGCACCGACGTCGCATTCATCTACGGCATGCTGTATCACATTTTCAAGAACGGCTGGGAGGACAAGCGCTACATCGGCGACCGCGTCTACGGCATGAACCAGGTGCGCGACGAGGTGATGAAGTACACGCCGGACGTGGTGAAAGACATCTGTGGCACCGATGAAAAAGCGGTCTACTCCGTGGCCGAGGCGATGGCGAAGAACAAGCCCAGCACCATCATCTGGGCGATGGGCCAGACGCAGCATTCGAACGGTAACGGCTTCGTGCGCGCCAGCTGCATCCTGCAACTGGCGCTCGGCAACACCGGCGTTGCGGGTGGCGGCAAC
>JBDZVW010000475.1:0-2106 GCA_040255885.1 Betaproteobacteria bacterium | reverse complement strand
GACGGCGATACCGCTGATCGCGCACTCAGGAGCGGCGTGTTCGATCTGCTGATTCTGGACATCGGCCTGCCGCAATTGGGCGGTCTCGAAGTGCTGCGCCGGTTGCGACACCGCAATTCGGCATTGCCGGTGCTGATCCTGTCCGGCCACGAGAAGCCGGAGGAAAAAGTGCAGGGGCTGGACCTGGGGGCGGACGACTATCTGGTCAAGCCGTTCAGTCTCGACGAGTTGCGCGCACGCGTGCGCGCCTTGCTGCGGCGCGGACAGGGTGGCGGCGCACCCGTCATCACGTTCGGACAATTGACATTCGATACCGTCGCGCGCAGCGCCAGCGTCGGTGGCCGCCTGGTGCCGTTGTCGGTGCACGAGGTGGGGGTGCTGGAGGCGTTGCTGCGGCGTTTCGGGCGCGTCGTCAGCAAGGAGCAGATCGTCGAGCAGCTTTACAGCTTTGATCGCGAAGTCAGCCATAACGCGATCGAAGTCTACGTTCATCGTCTGCGCAAAAAAATCGAGGGTAGCGGCGTGACCGTGCGCACGGTCTATGCCCGCGGCTATGCGCTCGATTACGCGGACTCGCCGGCGAAAGTGTGACCGGCGGCGCGGCCGTTGTCAGAACAGTGCCGGGCCGGCCTCGCGCATGAAGATTTCCACCGTTTTCGGGCCGACGCCCTTGAACGCCTCCAGCCGCTTGCAAAAATCCTTGCGCGATTCCGATTGCTTTGCAACGGTCTTGATGCGGCCGCCGTATTCGTCGATCAGTTGCTGCGACCAGTCGAGCAGATAGCGCGCGGTGGATTCGTCGTAGCGCCGGTAGTGGCCTTCGCCCAGTATGTCGACGAGCTGCTGCCACGACTTGCTGCGGATGCGCTGCGGGTCGGTCAGATGGTGCTTCACGAAGGCTTCATAGGTGCGCTGCGCGACCTGTTCCTGAATCCGTTTGCCGAACAGGAAGCTGGCCAGGAACCACAGAAAGAGCCCCTTCTCGGTGTCGACGTTGATGTGCAGATCGCGGGCGGTAATGAGATGTTTCATCACGGACCTCCGTCAATTTAGCTGAGGCATCCGCAACGCGTAAATGTTCGCAGGTTTCGCACCAGATTGGGTTTTTTCGGGTCCGCGATTTATCGTTCAGTCTGGGCTTTTGCCGTCCGTCGCCTGGCCCAGCAGCGTGGCCGTTTTATCGAGCAGTTCGCGCGTGCTGAACGGCTTGGTGAGATAGGCGTCGGCACCGGCGGACAGTCCCGTCTGCACGTCCGAGTCACGTCCGCGGGCGGTCAGCATGATGACTTTGACGCCGGCGGTGTGATGGCATGCATGCACGCGGCGGCACACTTCGAAGCCGTCGATCTGCGGCAGCATCACGTCGAGTATCAGCAGATGCGGACGAAAAACGCTGATGCGGTGCAGCGCTTCTTCGCCATCACGGGCGGTGTCGACTTCGTAGCCGGCATCGCGCATCAGGAATTGCAGTGACAGCAGGATCGGCGGTTCGTCGTCGGCGATCAGGATGCGAGGCGCCACTGCCGGGCTGCCGGTTTCACATGCCATAGCGGACGGCGCCTGCCGCGTCGACGCCGGCTGTGTCGGCCGACGCAGCCATCGGCAGCGCGAACGAGAACTTTGCGCCGTTTCCCGGTACGCTTTCGACCCACAGCCGGCCGCCGAAATGATGGATGATTTCGCGGCAGATCGGCAGGCCCAGACCGGTGCCTTGCGGCTTGCGCGCGAGCGTGCCGCCGATCTGTCGGAATTTCTCGAAAATCTCTTGTTGATGCGCGGGTTCGATGCCGCTGCCGTTGTCGCTGACGTCGATCCGCCACTCATCCGTGTCGTGATCGAGCGCCACCATCACGCGGCCGGTGCCGGCTTCGCAGAATTTTGCGGCGTTGGTCAGCAGATTCAGCATCACCTGTACCAGGCGATCATGATCGGCGCATACCGTCGCGGGCTGTGCCGGTGGTTCCCAGGCGAGAGCGATGTCGGACTCCCTGAACAACTGGCTGGTAGTCGCGACCGCTTCGCTGATCACCGCCCGCAGATCGAGTTCGGCCGCGTTCCATTGGACATTTCCGGATTCGAGCTTCGCCAGATCCAGCACCTGGTTGA
>JBDZVW010000120.1:0-7840 GCA_040255885.1 Betaproteobacteria bacterium | reverse complement strand
CCGATGTGAACGTCACGCGCAGTTGCGCCATTGCGTACGCGATCAGGCTCTGCCCTGCGACCTGCGCAGTCAGCGCCAGTCCGAACAGCTTGAGCCAGCCGACGCCGGTCTGCGGCAGAAAGCGTTCGCCGGACACCAGCGCCAGCGGCAGCAGCACTGTTGCGGTGATCACCCCGCTCCACGCCATGATGCGTGCCGTCGACGTGGTCCGGCGCAGCGCCGTCACCGACATCTGGTACGCGGCGTAGAACATCGCCGTGACGACGCCCAGCGCGTCGCCGAACAGCTCATGCGGGCCCAGTTCGAAATCGCTGCCGATCATCAGCCCGGCACCGATCAGCGCCAGCGCCATGCCGGCGAGGAACGGCCGGCTGATGCGCTGCGCGAACAGCAGCCAGCTTGCCAGCACGACGAAGATCGGCGCGACGTTGGCGAGAAAGGTCGAATTCGCGACCGACGTGAACATGATCGACAGGTGCCACACCGCGAGGTCGCCGGCAAAAAAGCAGCCCGCGGCGAACAGCAGCCGGCGTTCCTGCGCCGTGGTAGGCGGGGCGCCGTTGCGGTGCCGGTCGATCGCATGCCACGAACACAGCCACGGCAGCGCCAGGAACACGCGCCAGAACGCGGTGGCGACCGGCCCGGTTTCCGATATGCGCACGAAAATCGCCGACGCGGCGATCGCCACCGCGCCGGCCAGCAGCGCCGCGATCGCGATCCATTCGCCGGACGCCGCCGGCTTCGGACCCGGCAGCGGCAGCGTGTTATTCGCCTTCGGACTGCGGCTGGCGGATCTCGAATACTTCATTCACCAGCGGCTCGCCCTGTACCCAGCGTTTCAGATTGTTGATGAAGATGCGGTTGGTGCGCTGGTCGTTGCCCGTCGATGCCTCCAAGTCATGCGGTGTCACGATGACGTTCGGCAGCCGCCACAGCGGAGAATCCGCCGGCAGCGGCTCGGTTTCGAACACGTCGAGATAGGCACCGGCGAGCTGTTGTCCGATGAGCGCTGCAATCAGCGCCGGTTCGTCAATGACTGCGCCGCGCGAAACGTTGATCACGCGAGCGTGTTTCGGTAATCGCGCCAGCCTTTCGGCATTCATCAGGTGACGGGTGTCTGCCGTCAGCGGGCACGCAACAACCAGCCAGTCGGCGTGCGGCAGCAGCGCATCCAGCGCCGCCGGCGGATGCAGTTCGTCGACCGGATCTTCAGGCGAACGCGGACTGCGGCGCACGCCGATCACCTTCAGCCCCAGCGCCCGGCCCAGGCGCGCGATTTCGCGGCCGATGTGCCCGAGTCCGAGAATCAGCATGGTCTGGCCGTCAAGATCGCGCGGGATTGCGCTGCCGCGCAGCGGCTCCCACGCGCAGCGGCGCTGTGCATCGAGCCAGTGCGGAAAGCCGCGCGCGAGCATCAGCAAGCCCGCAATCGCAGTTTGCGCAATCGGCGTCGAGGCCGCTCCGGCCGATGTCGTGAGCCGGATGCCGCGCTCGAGTACGCCGGCGAAAACCGGATGATCGACGCCGGCATTGAACACGTGCAGCCACTTCAGCCGCGACGCGTGCTTGAGCACGGAAAAGAACTGGCGCGGGCGGTCGATGAATGCATCATGCGTGTAAAACGCGATGTCGGCGCGTGCGCATTCGGCCTCGCCGAGCCGCGCTTCGGGATCGTCGGGCAGCGTCAGCCAGTCGAGCGTGATGCCGGCGGCCCGGGCGGCGGCTGCCATGTCGCGGCCCTGCGTGTCGCGGAATCGGGAGGAAACGAGCAATGTCGGCACGTGGGTGAATCCTTCGGATGGGTACGGTTATTCAACCGTCCATTGTAAGCAATTTGCGTTGCCGGACAGCAGCGGCGGCACAAATGGCTGCGCAATTTGCTATGATCGAAGCATTGCATGTCACTGTCGAGGGGACCCGTCGTGAAAACCGATGTCGCCGAGCTGGCCAGGCGCCTGATCGAACGCCGTTCCGTCACGCCCGAGGATGCCGGCTGCCTCGACCTCCTCGCCGAACATCTGGTGCCGCTCGGGTTCACCTGCGAACGCCTTGATTCCAAAGGCGTATCGAACCTGTGGGCACGGCGCGGAACGGCACGTCCAACGGTGTGCTTCGCCGGCCACACCGACGTGGTGCCGACCGGTCCGCTGGCGCAGTGGACCAGCGATCCGTTCGTGCCGACGGTGCGCGACGGCGTGCTCTACGGGCGCGGCGCGTCCGACATGAAGTCCTCGGTCGCAGCGTTCGTCGCGGCGATTGCGGGCTTCGTGCACGCTCACCCCGATCATCCGGGCTCGATCGCGCTGCTGATCACGTCCGACGAGGAAGGGCCGGCAAACGACGGCACGGTGCGCGTCGTCGAGGCCCTGAAGGCGCGCGGCGAAACCATTGATTACTGCATCATCGGTGAGCCCACGGCCGTGGATCGCCTTGGCGACACCATCAAGAACGGGCGGCGTGGTTCACTGTCCGGAGTGCTGACCGTCAACGGCGTGCAGGGCCACGTCGCGTATCCGCACCTGGCGCGCAACCCGGTTCACGAGGCGGCGCCGGCGCTGGCCGAGCTGGCGCGCACCGAATGGGACAGGGGCAACGAATATTTCCCGCCGACGACATGGCAGATTTCGAACATCCACGGCGGCACCGGCGCGAACAACGTGATTCCGGGCAGCGTCGAAATCAAGTTCAATTTCCGCTTTTCGACCGCCAGCACGGTGGACACGCTGAAAGCCCGCGTCCACCAGATACTCGACGGTCACCGGCTCGATTACACGCTCGACTGGAGTTACGACGGCAAGCCGTTCCTGACGCCGCGCGGGCGCCTGGTCGATGCGGCGCTGCGCGCGATCAGGGAGGTCGTTGCGATCGACACCGATGTTTCGACCACCGGCGGCACGTCGGATGGACGCTTCATCATCGACATCTGCCCGCAGCTGATCGAGCTGGGGCCGACCAACGCCAGCATTCACAAGATCAATGAGTGCATCCGCGTCGACGAGCTCGAGCAACTGCCGCGCATTTACGAAAGGATTCTGGCGGAGTTGCTGGACGGGGCGGCGCAAAAGCGTGCGTCCGCGTCGGCGCAACAGGCCGCCTGACAGACACATGAGCATGTCGCCCGCGGACAATGCTTTCTCCCTGCCGGACAACCTGCCGGTGCCGCAGGACGATGGCGGCTGCCGCCATCTTGCCGGGATGGCATTGCCGCAAATTGCATTGCGCTCGACGGCCGGCCGCGACGTCGATCTGTCGCAGCTCGCCGGCCGTACTGTAGTGTATTGCTATCCGCTCACCGGCCGGCCCGGCACAGCGCTGCCGACCGGCTGGAACGACATCCCGGGCGCGCGCGGCTGCACGCCGGAATCCTGCGGCTTCCGCGACCATCATCGCGAACTCGTCGCGCACGGCGCGGCCGCCGTATTCGGCTTCTCGACGCAGGACACCGATTACCAGCGCGAAGCGGCCGAACGCCTGCACCTGCCGTTCGAACTGCTGTCCGATGCCGATCTCAAATTCGTCAATGCGCTGAAACTGCCGACGTTCGAAGTCGACGGCATGACGCTGGTGAAACGGCTGACGCTGATTATCCGCGATGGCCGCGTCGAGCATGTGTTCTATCCGGTGTTTCCACCGGACGGGCATGCGGCCGAGGTGCTCGGCTACCTGAGCTCGAATCCATTGCGCGACTGATCCTCGCCGCAATCCGCCGCAACGCCGCCGGTATCAGGCGGACGCTGCCTTGCGTGCCGGCTGATACGTTCCGGCCACCGAGCGAAACGCGATCGACAGCCGGTTCCAGCCATTGATGGCGACGATCGCGAGCGACAGATCGACCAGTTCTTTCTCGCTGAAGTGCTGCAGCGCCTGCTGATAGACATCGTCGGGAACGTCGTTGCCGGCGATCAGCGTCAGCGCTTCGGTCCACGCCAGCGCGGCGCGTTCGCGCTCGCTGTAGAACGGCGCTTCGCGCCACGCCGGCAGCACGTAGAGCCGCTGTTCGGTTTCACCGGCGGCGCGCGCATCCTTGCTGTGCATGTCGAGGCAGTAGGCACAGCCGTTGATCTGCGACGCGCGCATTTTCACCAGTTCCAGCAGCGAATGCTCGATGCCGCTGTGGCGCACGTACGATTCCAGGCCGCGCATCGCGGCGGCGCCATCGGGGGCGGTCTTGAAATAATTGAGTCTGGGTTGCATCGGTTGATTTTCCTTGAATTCAGTTATGACTGGACAGCTACTCTTGTTTACGCGTGTGACGATGCGTGATTCATGACGTCGATCGCAAGCGCGGAATGGGCGTAGGCGCCGCCGGCGCGCATTTCGGCGGCGACCCAGATCGCTTCCATGATTTCCTGTTCCGTTGCGCCGCGCTTCAGCGCGCCTTCGGTATGCCCGCGGATGCAGTACGGGCATTGCGTGACGTGCGCGACCGCTACCGCGATCAGTTGCTTGGTCTTGGCCGACAGCGCACCCTCGGCGAAAGTGGCCTTGCTGAAAGCCTGAAAGGCCTCCAGCTGCTGCGGTGCGAGTTCCTTGCGCTTGTCGGCGATCTCGCGAGTGCCGGCCGGATACATCGGGTGTTCCATCGGGATTCTCCTGTCAGTTGATGAACGAAGCATTCCAAATGATAGCGCGCTGATGTGCGCCGTGCTGTCCCGCAAGACCCTGCGAACGCAGCGGGAAACGCGTCTATCGGCTAAAATAAGCGTTTTGATGCGGTTTCGGAGCGCACTGTGGCGGGCAAAAAGAATTTCGTCGGCATCGTGATGGGCAGCCGCAGCGACTGGGAAGTGATGCAGCACGCGGCGCGCGCGCTCGACGAGTTCGGCGTGTCTTACGAGACGCGCGTGGTTTCCGCGCATCGCACGCCGGATCTGCTCTATGAATATGCCGCAACCGCGGCACGGCGCGGACTCGCCTGCATCATCGCCGGCGCCGGCGGCGCCGCGCATCTGCCGGGCATGCTGGCCGCGAAGACCATTGTGCCGGTGCTGGGCGTGCCGGTGCCGTCGCGCCATCTCAACGGGCTGGATTCGCTGCTGTCGATCGTGCAGATGCCGCGCGGCGTGCCGGTGGCGACGTTCGCGATCGGCGATGCCGGCGCGGCAAATGCCGGCCTGTATGCGGTCGCGATGCTGGCGCGCGGCGATGCGCCGCTGGCGAAGCGGCTCGATGCATTCCGCAGGAAGCAGGCGCGCGTAGTCCGCGACAGCGAGTTGCCGGGGCCGCAGGCATGATTTTTCCCGATGCGATGCTGGGCATGCTGGGCGGCGGTCAACTGGGCCGCATGTTCACGCTGGCGGCGCACGCGATGGGCTACCGCGTCACCGTGCTCGATCCCGATCCGCTGAGTCCGGCCGGCGCCATCGCCGATGTGCATCTGAAGGCGGCCTACCAGGATCGCGATGCCCTGCATCAGCTTGCTGATACCTGTGTCGCGGTGACCACCGAATTCGAGAACATCCCGGCCGCCAGCCTGCGCTGGCTGGAGGCGCATTGCGTGGTGCGTCCCGCCAGCGGCGCGGTGGCGGTGACGCAGGACCGTATTCGCGAAAAGGCGTTTCTGCGCGGCGCCGGTTGCGAAACCGCGCCGTATGCAGTGATCGAGTGTGTCGAGGATATCGCGCAGCACGCCACCGACGATCTGTTTCCCGGCATTTTGAAGCGCGCGCGCTTCGGCTACGACGGCAAGGGCCAGGCGCGGGTTGCGAGCCGCGACGAGGCGGTCGCGGCATTTACCGCATTCGGCGCCGAACCGTGCGTGCTCGAAAAGCGCATGGTGCTGGCGCGTGAAGTCTCTGTAGTCGTTGCGCGGGGGGCTGATGGCGCGGCGGTCTGCTATCCGGCGGCCGAGAATCGTCATGCGAATGGCATACTGGATGTCAGCATCGTGCCGGCGCGAGCGAGCGCGGACATTACGCGGCAAGCGCAGCAGGCCGCAATCGAGGTCGCACGCCAGCTCGATTACCACGGTGTGCTGGCGGTCGAATTTTTTGTAGTGGACGGCGGCCGGCTGCTCGCCAACGAAATTGCACCGCGTCCGCACAACAGCGGGCATTACACGATCGATGCCTGCGCGGTGTCGCAGTTCGAGCAGCAGGTGCGCGCGATGTGCGGCCTGCCGCTGGGCGACGTGCGGCTGCTGACGCCGGCGGTGATGGTCAATCTGCTCGGCGACGTGTGGCAGGATGGCCAGCCGGCATGGGAGACGCTGTTCGCGGAGCCGGCCGCCAAGCTTCATCTGTACGGCAAGCGCGAAGCGCGGCCCGGCCGCAAGATGGGCCATTTCACCGTGCTCGGCGATTCCGTGGATCATGCACTGGCACGCGCACTGGCGGTGCGCGAACGGCTGCGCGCGACGTCGCCGCTGGCGGCGGTCGAGGATTGAGCGTGCAGATTGATGCCGCCGAAGCGATCGATGTGCGCGGCGTGCCGCGCCGTCGCGTCGCGGATTGCGTGATTGCACGCATGAATGTCCGCGCGGCAGCCTTCCCATTCACCAGCGGAGCGCGTCATGCCCGAAACCGATTCTCCATTGTTTGAAAGCCGTATCGAAAGTCTGCCGTTTCTTCATCGTGGCAAGGTGCGCGATCTCTACGCGGTCGGCGATGACAAGCTGCTGGTGGTGCAAAGTGACCGCCTGTCCGCATTCGACGTGATCCTGCCGACGCCGATTCCGGGCAAGGGCAAGGTGCTTACCGCGCTGTCGCTGTTTTGGTTCGACAGGCTCAAGCACATCATTCCGAACCATCTCACCGGGATCGACCCCAAGTCGGTGGTCAGCGCCGGCGAGCGCAATCAGGTGAGTGGCCGCGCGATGGTGGTGCGCAGATTCAAACCGCTGCTGGTCGAGGCGGTGGCGCGCGGCTATCTCGCCGGCTCCGGCTGGAACGATTACCGGGAAACCGGCGCCGTGTGCGGCGTGAAGCTGCCGGCGGGCCTGGTGCAGGCCGGCAAGTTGCCGCAACCGATATTTACGCCGGCGAGCAAGGCGCCCGCCGGCACCCATGACGAAAACATTTCGTATGCCGACGTCGAGAAGCTGCTCGGCGCGGCGCTCGCCGCGCAGGTGCGCGACACCGCGATCCGGCTCTATACCGAGGCCGCGCAGTACGCGGCGGCCCGCGGCATCATCATCGCCGACACCAAGTTTGAGTTCGGCGTGGACGAAAACGGGAAGCTGTATCTGATCGACGAGGCGCTGACGCCGGATTCGTCGCGTTTCTGGCCGGCGGATCAGCACCGCACCGGCATCAGCCCGCCGAGCTTCGACAAGCAGTTCGTGCGCGACTGGCTGGAGACGCAGCCGTGGAACAAGAAGCATCCGGCGCCGGCGCTGCCGCCCGACATTCTCGCGAAAACGTCGGAGAAATATCGCGAGGCGCTGCGGCTGTTGACGAGTAATTGAATCGGGTTTCGAACTGCAGATGCACTGCTGTTTCGCAAATCCCCCCAGCCCCCCTTTTTCAAAGGGGGGTAGCACTGAGCGCGCATGGTTGCGATTCGCGGTCGGCTTTGAACCCCCCTTTGAAAAAGGGGGGCAAAGGGGGGATTTTGATGCGTCGGAATTCTTGCACGGCCGTTAACGGGAATGGTTTCCGATCGCGATATCGAGCGCGCCGCCGGCATTCTGAAAGCCGGCGGACTGGTCGCGTTCCCCACTGAAACGGTCTATGGTCTTGGCGCCGACGCCTCCAGTCCGGACGCCGTGCGCAAGATCTTCGCCGCGAAAAACCGGCCAGCCGATCATCCGGTTATTGTGCATTTGGCCGATGCATCGCAGCTGGTGGATTGGGTGATCGCGGTGCCGGAATCGGCGAAAAGGCTTGGCCGCGCATTATGG
>JBDZVW010000119.1:0-7884 GCA_040255885.1 Betaproteobacteria bacterium | reverse complement strand
CCGGCCTGTCACGCCGGGGGTCGCGGGTTCGAGTCCCGTCCACTCCGCCAATTCATGAAAGAAGGCGAACCCGGGTTCGCCTTTTTCATTGGGCGACACGTGAGGATCGCCGCCGTGCAGACAACGCGGAGCAGGAATTCCGGATTTAGGACTATCAGCTGATCATGTTCGATTTCATACATAACCAGAAAACACTGCTCAAGATCATTCTGGCAATCGCACTCCTGCCGTTCCTGTTCTGGGGGGTCGATTCGTATTTCCGCTTCACCGGCCCGGAGCAGTTTGCCGCCAAGGTGGATGGCGCCGCCATTTCGCAGCAGGCGTTCAACACCGAGTTGCGCGAGCGTCAGAACGATCTGCGGCGCGTGCTGGGCAACGATGCCGACCATTCGCTGCTGAACAGCCCGCAGTTGCGGATCAGTGTGCTCGACGGCATGATTCGCGACCAGTTGCTGGTCAGCCGGGCGGCGCAGGCGGGACTGGTCATTACCGATAATCAGCTGCGGGAATTCATTGCCGAAGCGCCGGTATTTCAGGACAAGGGCAAGTTTTCGCCGGCCCGCTACGACCAGTTTCTGAGACAGCGCGGCATGACCGCCCCCATGTTTGAAAGCCGCCTGCGCCACGATCTGATGATGCAGGAACTGACCAGCACCTACGCAGGAACGGGTTTTGTGCCGAAGGCCGTCGTCGACCGGCTGATCCGCATCAACGAACAGGGCCGCGAGGTGGCGCAAGCGGATATTTCCACCGACCGTTTCGTCGCGCAGGTGAAGCTGGCGCCGGATGCGGCAAAAAAATACTACGACAGCCACCCGGCGAAGTTTGAGGTTCCGGAGCAGGCGAAGCTGCACTATCTGGTGCTGTCGCTCGATGAAGTCGCCGCGCAAATGCCGGTCAATGCGGATCAGGTCAAGCAGTATTATGACGAACACCAATCGCAATATACGCAGCCCGCAGAGCGCGAAGCGAGCCACATCCTGATCACCGTCGCGTCCGATGCCAGTGCCGACCAGAAGAAGCAGGCACACGACAAGGCGGAGCAGATCTATCAGGAGGTGAAGAAGGATCCCGGCAGCTTTGCCGAGCTGGCGAAAAAATATTCGCAGGATCCGGGGTCGGCGGCCAACGGCGGCGATCTCGGCTTTTTCCAGCGCGGCGACATGGTCAAGCCGTTTGCAGACGCGGTGTTCAATCCCGCGGCGAAAGTCGGCGACATCATCGGCCCGGTTCAAACGCAGTATGGCTATCACATCATCCGGCTGGACGCGGTGCGGCCCGGCAAGCAATTGACGATCGATGAGGTGCGCCCGCAGATCGAGGCGGAACTCAAGAAACAGGCCGCCGGCAGGAAATTCGCCGAAGAGGCGGAGAGTTTCAACAACTTGGTCTACGAGCAGTCGGACACACTGCAGCCGGCGGCGAAGGCGCTCAAGCTCAAGGTCCAGGAAAGCCCGTGGATCGCAGCGACCGGCACCGACGTCAAGCCGCTGAACAACCCGAAGCTGCTGAAAGCCGTTTTCTCCAACGACGTGCTGAAGAACAAGCGCAACACCGACGTCATCGAAGTGGCGCCGAATACGCTGGTGGCGGCACGCGTCGCGGATTACAAGCCCGCGGCGAAGCGTCCGTTCAGCGAAGTGAAGGATGCGATCGACAAGCAGCTGACGCAGCAGCAGGCTTCGCAGCTTGCAGTCAAGGAAGGCAAGGCGACGCTGGCGCAGCTGAAAGCGGGCAAGGATGCTTCAGTCGAGTGGGGCAAGGCGCGGGTGGTCAGTCTGAAAAAACCGAACGGCACCGACCGCGTGCTGCTGCAGACGATCGCCAGCGCCGACGTGGCGAAACTGCCGGCCTACGCCGGCGTCGAGAACGCGAAAGGCGGCTACACTCTGGTCAAGATCACGCGCGTGATCGATCCGCCCGCGCCGACCGACGAGCAGCGTACGCATTACGCGCAACAGCTCGAACAGCTGCTCGCGCGGCAGGAAGTCGGCGCCTACATCACCAGCCTCAAGCAGCAGGCAAAAATCAAGATCAATCAGTCGCTGATGCAGGGCAACGAGCAGGGCGAGGAGTAACAGCAGGATTGAGGATCGAGGATTGAGTAAATAATGCGGCGCGCTGCTGCGCGCCGGAAACTTTCCCTCAATCCTGATAACTCAATCCTCAATCCTGAATCTTCATTCCCACCACCGTATTGAATCCTGCATCCACGTAGGTAATTTCGCCGGTGATGCCGGCGGCGAGGTCGCTCAGCAGAAACGCGGCGGCGTTGCCGACATCGTCAATCGTCACGTTGCGCCGGAGCGGCGCATTGTCCTCGACGAATTTCAATATCTTGCTGAAACCTCCGATGCCGGCGGCGGCGAGCGTCTTGATCGGGCCGGCGGAGATACCGTTGACGCGAATGCCGCGTTCGCCGAGATGCTGCGCGAGATAACGGACGTTGGCTTCGAGACTGGCTTTCGCCAGGCCCATGACGTTGTAATTCGGCACGCTGCGTGCCGCGCCGAGATACGTCAGCGTGAGCAGCGCGGCCTGGCGTCCTTCCATCAGCGGCAGCGCCGCCTTCGCCAGCGCGGCGAAACTGTACGAGCTGATATCGTGCGCGGTGCTGAACGCCTCGCGTGTCAGGCCGTCGAGAAAACCGCCGGCGAGCGCTTCGCGCGGCGCGAAGGCGATGGAGTGCACGAGGCCGTCCAGCCCGTCCCACTGTTTTCCGAGGTCGGCAAAGAGCGCGGCGATTTCCGCGTCATTCGCGACATCGCACGCGAAGACACGGTCAGTCCCGAATTCCTTCGCCAGTTCCACGACACGTCCACGCACCCGGTCCCCCTGGTAGGTGAACGCAAGGCTCGCGCCTTCGCGTGCCGCCGCGCGTGCGATGCCGTACGCAATCGAACGGTTGCTGAGCAAGCCGGTAATCAGAATGTTTCGGTTCTGCAAGAAGCCCATGCGCAATCCCCGTCGTGTCGCGGCGGTGCCGTCCGTGGTCAAAAAACGGCGTCATTATAACGCACGCGATTCGCGTGGCGGATTCGATCGGATGACGCTTCCTCATGCTTCCGCTACACTGTGTCCGCGATGAGAATTTCTTTACGGGTGCTGTTGGCCGCCCTGATGCTGGTGCTCGCCGGGTGCACCAATACACCGTGGAATGATCCGTATCCGTCGGCCGACACCGGCAAGAACATTCTTTACACCGCGTTTACCGAGCGCCCCAAACAGCTCGACCCGGCCAAGGCCTACAACGAAAACGAATTCGTCATCCTGGCCAACGTCTACGAGCCGCCACTGCAGTATCATTATCTGGAGCGCCCGTATCAGCTGATCCCGTTCGGCGCCACCGAGGTTCCGCAGCCGCAGTATTTCGACGCACAGCATCGTCCGCTGCCCGACGATGCCGATGCGAAGCAGATCGCCTACAGTGTTTACACCATTCACGTCCGGCACGGCATGTATTACCAGCCGACGCCGGCGCTGGCCACCGACGCGCACGGTCATCCGCTGTATCTCGATCTGAAGCCGGACGATCTCGCCGGCATCAGGAGTCCAGCCGATTTCAAGCATGACGGCACGCGTGAGGTGACGGCCGCGGATTACGTCTACGAGATCAAGCGGCTCGCCTATCCGCGGCTGGTGTCGCCGATCTATGGATTGATGAGCGAATACATCGTCGGGCTCAAGGCGCTGTCGGCGGAGCTGACGAAGGCGCAGGAAAAACACGGCAAGGCATTTCTCGATCTCACGCAATACAAGCTCCCCGGCGCCAGGGTGATCGACCGCTACACCTACCAGATCACGATCCGCGGCAAGTATCCGCAATTCGTCTACTGGCTGGCGATGCCGTTTTTCGCCCCCGTGCCGCCGGAAGCCGATCGTTTCTATTCACAGCCCGGCATGGCCGAGCACAACCTGACGCTCGACTGGTATCCGGTCGGCAG
Source organism: Betaproteobacteria bacterium (assembly GCA_040255885.1). Taxonomy (GTDB): domain Bacteria; phylum Pseudomonadota; class Gammaproteobacteria; order Burkholderiales; family JBDZVW01; genus JBDZVW01. Next base: position 3,940 of record JBDZVW010000119.1, on the reverse strand, counting down.
CGGGCCCTATAGGCTCACCGTCAACGATCCGAACCGCGTGATGGTGCTGAAGCGCAATCCGTACTATGCGCGGCAGGGTGAAACCTATCCGTCGCAGGGGGCGCCCGGCGACGCGGCGGCGGGGCTGCTGCGTGACGCCGGCAAACCGCTGCCGCTCACTGGGACGGTGGTGTTCAGCCTGGAGAAAGAGGCGATTCCGTACTGGACCAAGTTTCTGCAAGGCTACTACGACGTGTCCGGCATCGGCTCCGACGTATTCGACCAGGCGGTGCAGTTCTCCGGAGCGGATCAGGTCAGCGCCAGTCCGGCGATGCGCAAGCGTGACATCCGGCTGCAGACATCGGTTGCACCGAGCGTCTTCTACATGGGATTCAACATGCTCGATCCGGTGGTCGGCGGGTTGAGCGAACGTGCGCGCAAGCTGCGGCAGGCGATCTCGATCGCTATCGACGAGGAGGAATTCATTTCGATCTTCCTCAACGGTCGCGGTATTCCGGCGCAGGGTCCGATCCCCCCCGGCATTTTCGGTCATCGTGACGGCAAGGCCGGCATCGACCCTTACGTGTACGACTGGGCGGACGGCGCGCCGCGCCGCAAATCGATTGTGTACGCGAAAAAGCTGCTGGCGGAGGCCGGCTATCCTGACGGCCGCGACGCCAAGACGGGCGAGCCGTTGCTGATCCATCTCGATACCACGTCCAACGGGCTGGGCGACAAGTCGCGCATCGACTGGCTGGTGAAGCAGTTTCGCAAGATCGATCTGCAGCTGGTGGTGCGCAGCACCGACTACAACCGTTTCCAGGACAAGATGGCGCACGGCAATGCGCAGCTTTTTTTCTGGGGCTGGAGTGCCGACTATCCGGATCCCGAGAATTTCCTGTTTCTGCTGTACGGGCCGAACGGACGCGTGAAATACGGCGGGCCGAATTCGGCAAACTACGACAATCCCGAATTCAATGCACTGTACGAGAAGATGAAGAACATGGACAACGGCCCCGAGCGCCAGGCGATCATCGACAAGATGCTTGCGATCGCGCGCCGCGACGCGCCGTGGGTATGGGGATTCTATCCGAAGACCTACGCGCTGGTGCACGGCTGGGTCCATAACCGCAAGCCGAATCCGATGGCGAACAACGGGCTCAAGTACCAGCGTGTCGATCCGCAGGCCCGTGTCGCCTATCGGCTGCGGTGGAATCAACCGGTGCTGTGGCCGCTGGCGGCGCTCGTGCTGCTGCTGATCCTGCTGATGACGCCGGCGGTCGTCGCTTACCGCAGACGCGAGCGCGCGCAGGCGAAGCGTATAACGCGCCAGACGCGCGCCGCAGGTGATGACGGGGCGGCCGCATGATCGCCTACATCATCCGCCGCCTGCTGTACGCGATTCCGATCCTGATCGGGGTCAACCTGATCACGTTTGCGCTGTTTTTCGTCGTCAATACGCCGGACGACATGGCGCGCATCCAGCTCGGCGAAAAACGGCTGTCGGCGCAGGCGGTGACGGCATGGAAGCGCGAGCACGGCTACGACCGGCCGCTGCTCTACAATGCGAAGGCGCCCGGCGTCAAAAAGATCACCGATACCATTTTCTTTCAGAAGTCGGTCAAACTGTTCATCTTCGATTTCGGCATTTCCGACCAGGGTCGCGATATCGGGTCCGACATCCGCACCCGCATGTGGCCGAGTCTCGCAATCGCACTGCCGGTATTCATCGTCGGGTTGCTGATGTACGTCACGACGGCGCTGCTGATGGTGTTCTTTCGCGGCAGCTATCTCGATTTCTGGGGCGTCATCGTGTGCGTCGTGATGATATCGATCTCAGGACTGTTTTACATCATCGGCGGACAATATCTGATCGGCAAGCTGTGGAACCTGGTTCCGATCTCGGGCTACCAGCCGGGGCTGGATGCGTACAAGTTCGTGATCCTGCCGGTGATCGTCGGCGTGGTGGGCGGCATCGGCGGCAGCACGCGCTGGTACCGCACGATTTTTCTCGACGAGATGACGAAGGATTACGTGCGCACCGCGCGCGCGAAAGGCCTGTCCGAATTGCGCGTGCTGTTCACCCACGTGCTGCGCAACGGCTTGGTGCCGATCCTGACCGGCGTGGTGGCGACGATTCCGCTGCTGTTCATCGGCAGCCTGATCACGGAATCGTTCTTCGGCATTCCGGGGCTCGGCAGCTACACGATCGACGCGATCAACGCGCAGGATTTCTCGGTAGTGCGCGCGATGGTCTTTCTCGGCTCCGTGCTTTACATCATCGGACTGATCCTGACCGACGTCTCGTACACGCTGGTCGATCCGCGGGTGAGGTTCGAATGATGCCGTTCGAGCCGGTAGTGCTGCCAACCGATGCGCTGGTCTATGCGCTGATCGTACTGACGGCGCTGTTTGCCTGGTACGTACGCAGCCACGAGCATCTGGCGGCACCCTGGCGGCGCGTGGTGCGCAGCCGCGTCGGCATGGTGGCCCTGACCATACTGCTGTGCTATGTCGTGATCGGGTTTCTCGACACGCTGCATTTCCGCACGCTGCTTCCGGAGCAGAACGGCAAGCGCGTTTACGCAGTCGAAGTGCTGAGCGTGTTCGATGTGATCGCGACCCCGCTGCGCGATCACAAGGAAAAGACCTATTCGGCGCCGTTCGCGACGCGTCTCTACATGGAGGAGACGATCGAGCGGCCCGGCGGCGGCAAGTGGCGCGGCTATCCGCGCCTGGAATACGGCGGCGCCCAGCTCGAGGATCCGGCGACGCAGCGCCTTCCGGACATCGCGTGCCGCGGGCTGGCCGGGGCCGCCGGCGGGCTGGCGCTGTGGCTGTTGTGTGCAGTGGCGCTATGCGCGATTCGTGTGCGCCGTGCGGCCCAGTCGTTGCCTGCCGCGTGGCGCGCGGTATGGCGCGGGGATACGGTGGTGCCGTGGAACGCGGTGCTGATCACGCTCGGCGTGATTTTCTGTCTGTCGGGCGCCGCCGTCGCGCTGTGCAGCCATTACCATATCTTCGGCACCGACAAGGTCGGTCAGGACGTATTCTACCTGGCGCTGAAAAGCATTCGCACCGGCCTGATCATCGGCACGCTGACGACGATGGCAATGCTGCCTTTCGCGCTGCTGCTCGGCATTGCCGCCGGCTATTTCGGCGGCTGGGTGGACGACGTGATCCAGTACGTGTACACCACGCTGTCGTCGATTCCGTCGGTGCTGCTGATCGCCGCGGCGGTGCTGATGACGGAGGTGTACATCTCGAATCATCCGGAGCTGTTTTCCACGATAGCAGCGCGCGCCGACCTGCGGCTGCTGAGCCTGTGCCTGATTCTCGGCATCACCAGCTGGACCAGCCTGTGCCGCCTGCTGCGCGGCGAGGCGCTGAAGCTGCGCGATGCCGATTACATCCAGGCGGCGCGCGCGATGGGCGTGTCGTCGTGGCAGATCATCATGCGCCACATTCTGCCTAACGTGATGCACATCGTGCTGATCACGACGGTGATGGATTTCAGCGGCCTGGTGCTGGCCGAGGCGGTGCTGTCGTACATCGGTGTCGGCGTCGATCCGTCCACCATCAGCTTCGGCACGATGATCAATGCCGCACGGCTGGAGCTGGCGCGCGACCCGCCGGTATGGTGGTCGCTCGCCGCGGCATTTTTCTTCATGCTGTTGCTGGTGCTGTCGGCCAATCTGTTTGCCGACGCGGTGCGCGACGCGTTCGATCCGCGGCTGAAACCAGCTCGCGCACGCAAGCCGGCGCGCCAGCCCGCCGCAGCGGCGGAGAAGGGGGAAGCCGCATGAGCCGCGGAGCAGGGGCCACGGCCGCAGGCCGGGGTGCGACCGGCGAGGGCGGCTGGCGCCCGACAGCGAGGGCATGGTGCTCGCAGAATCGTTCAGAGGGAGCCGCATGAGCCGCGGAGCAGGGGCCACGGCCGCAGGCCGGGGTGCGACCGGCG
>JBDZVW010000474.1:0-2124 GCA_040255885.1 Betaproteobacteria bacterium | reverse complement strand
CGCCCGACGGCGGCGGCGACGCGGACACAATAGAGAACGAGCGTTGGCAGGTCGGGCGCAACGATCGGCGTATCAGTGTCCATTTGCATGCCGTCGATCACGGCAATGAAATCCTGCTGCCGCAGGCCGAAGCGGCTGACGGCCGGCAGCAGGACGCGCGTCACAGCATCGTCCGTGTCGCCGCTATACAGCGCGGCAATCCGGCTGCGCCACTCCTGCAGCCGCGTCGCACGGCAGGGCGATCCGTCATCATCCGCGATGTCATCGACGATGCGGCAGAACGCGTAGATGGCGTACATGGCCTGGCGCCGGTCGGGGGGAAGTACGCGCATGCCGCGATAGAAGGAGGTGCCGGCCGCACGCACGATCGCCTCGACCGCATCGAGGTCCTGCTGTTGGGCGTCCAGTCCGCTCACGATACGCCGAAACGCAACGCGCGCAGCACGCTGAGCACCGCGTCGCCCTTGGTCAGCCGCACACGCCCGGCCAGGGGATCCTGGCGCTGCAGACGCCGGGTGAGCCGCCGCGCGAGGTTGACGATCACCGCGGTTTCGATGCGCAGCCGCCGGTTGCGCGCGCTGGCGGGCAATCCAGCCGCGATCTCGTTCAGCCGCGTCGTATGGCGCAGCAGGGCATCGATCACGCGCCGCAGCCCTGGGCTCTCGGCGGACTGCTGCAGATCCCTGGTCGTGACGCCGAATTGAGCCATCAAATCCTCCGGCAGGTAACAGCGGTCGAGCGAATCGAGGTCGCGCGCGCAGTCCTGCAGATGATTGAGGATTTGCAGCGACGTGCAAAGTGCGTCGGAAGCCGGCCAGGTGACATGATCTTCCTGATGCAGATCGAGGACGTAGCGGCCGACCGGCGCAGCGGAATAGCGGCAGTAGTCGTAGAGCTCATCGACCGAGGCGTAACGCAGCTTGGTAGCGTCGCGGCGGAATGCGATCAGCAGGTCCGTCGCATGCACCGCCAGCACACCCGTTTCCGCCAGACTTTGGCGCAGCCTGACGGCGCTGGGCGAACCGGAATCGCGCCGGCCCAGCAGCACGTCTTCCATGATGTCGAGCCGCGCGATTTTTTCTTCCGCCGGAAGCGAGCGGGAATCCGCGATGTCGTCGGCGTTGCGCGCGAACGTGTAGTAGGCGTGCACATGCGGACGCAGCGCCCGGCTGATGATCAGGGAGCCGACGGGGAAGTTCTCGTCGCCGCGGTCCTTGCCCGACCATGCCTCCACACCGGCTGCAACCGGCGCGGACGTCATGAACCCCCCGGCCGGTAGAAGCGTCCCTTCCACGAGACACCGGACCCGGCATAGTGGTTGACGGCGGCGCCCAACGTCGCCGCGCCGTAGAATGCTGCGATCGCGGGCAGGAACGGCGCCCAGATCCAGGAAAGCGAATAGCGCCGCAACGTCGGCAGATAGGTCCAGGCAAGCGCGATCCAGGTCGCCACGCCGATCCAGCGCGACGCGCCGTGTCCGAAGATCGTCGCGACCGGCGGCACGACCCAGGTGAGCGCCATCAGAATAAGGGTCAGCAGCAGCAGCAGTGGCGAGAACCGCAACTGCACATAGGCGGTCCGCGCCACCATGTTCCAGATATCGCCAAACCCCGGATACACCCGCATCGACCGAGCCATCGTCGAGTGGCCCAGCCAGATGCGCCCGCCGCCCTTCACCTTCGCCGCCAGGGCCACATCGTCGATCAGTGCGCCGCGTACCGCCTCGATGCCGCCGATCCGCTCGAGCGCACGCGTGCGCACCAGGATCGTGCCGCCTGCTGCGGCAGCCGTTGCGCGCAGCGGGTCGTTTACCCAGGAGAACGGGTAGAGCAACTGAAAGAAATAGATGAAGGCGGGAACCAGCGCGCGCTCGGCGGCGCTTTCGCAGTTCAGCGTCACCATTTCGGACACCAGGTCGCAATGGGTGTGCATGGCGTGTTCGACCAGCGCCGCCAGGTGCGGCGGTGCGTGGACGATATCCGCGTCGGTCAGCAGCAGGAATTCTGCTTCCTCGGCTTCGCCAATTCCCTGCGCCAAGGCCCAGAGCTTGCCGCTCCAGCCGATGGGGCGCGGCGCGCCAGCGACGACCGTCAGCCGCGCATCGGCAATGCGGCGGAGGATGTC
>JBDZVW010000118.1:0-7941 GCA_040255885.1 Betaproteobacteria bacterium | reverse complement strand
GCGTCGCGCCGCGATTTCATCTCGAGCAGTTTCAGCGCCAGCATCAGCGTCAGCAGCGCGACGCCGGCTTCGCGGCTGAACAGCGTGCCATAGCGGAAGTAGATGCCGACGCTGGCGGCGGTGACGAATGCGATCAGCAGCGGCTTCGGCGGCAGGTCGAGCGCCTCGCGCGCGATGTAGAGCCGCCAGATCCAGAATGCCACGAACAGCCCGTTGATCCACCATGGCAGGTGCGGCAGCTGTGGCGCGGCGGCCAGCGCCAGTGCCATCAGCAGCCACAGTGCGTCGCGCTGCGTCAGCGCGGACGGTGCGGCGGCACCTGCGGCGCTCATCGGACCTCCAGCAATGCCAGCGCGGCCAGGCAGCGGTCGCGCTGCGCAATACCGCTGGCCGGGGCGACGACGCGGCCCGGCAGGCGCATGCCGAAACGATGGCCGCTGGCGGTCAGATCGAGCGTCCAGCGCGCGAGCCGGGACAGCCGCCGCTCGACATCCATCGTCGACGGCAGGTCGCGCCAGTCGAGCCACAGTTCGCGCTCGGCTTGGCCGGTGAAATGTTTGGTCAGCAGCTCACCGTCGCGCGCGAGCGATTTCCAGGCGACGTGGCGCGGCGAGTCACCTCTGCGGTAGGCACGCAGACCGGCGAAATCTTCGAGACCCTGCCGATCACCGGCATTGCCGCCCTGGCGTGCCGCCGGCCGGTCCGCCGGCCATGGCGGCGAGGCGGATTCGGGACGCGGGTAAACCAGGCATTGCATGTCCAGCTCGACATACGACCAGGCGTAAAACAGCCCCAGCGGAAAGCGCGTGAACAGCGTGAAGCGGCCCGGCCGCAGGATGCCGCGATGCACGGCGGCGACCCGCAATTGTGCGTCGATCGTCGCGCGGGCGGGGATGTCCCACCACGTGATGTCGTGGTGGTCGTGTGTGATGCCGATACTGAAGCGGCGGCTTCGTCCCGGGTTGTCGAGACAGATCGTGAAGCGCGCAGTATCTCCGGCAAACACCGCCGGCGCGCGGGCCGCGGAAACGCGCAGATGCGCAAGATTGCGGAACGTCAGGATCATGCCGTTGATGCCCATCGCGCCCAGCAGAAATGCCAGCATGAAACCCAGGCTGAGGCTGAAATTGATGGAGCCGATCAGCATCAGCAGCAGCGCCAGCGCAAACACCAGGCCGGCGCGTGTCGGAACGATGAAGACGCGGCGCTGAACCAGCGTCACGACGCCGCGCTGCGGTCCGTGCAACTGGAACATCCAGCGCTGCAGGCGATCGCGCAGCCGTGCGGCCCGCGATCCGGTGACGGCCGATATGAAACCGGTTTGCGCCCGCTGCATCATGCCTCCGCGGCAATCAGGGAATGGCGACCTCGCGGATCAACGCCGCGGCGACGTCGATGTCGCCTTCGGGCGCCGGCACCAGCGCGCTGCCGAGGCGATGGCGGACCACACCCGGCAGCACCGCCTGCACGTCCTCCGGGATCACGTAGTCGCGGCCTTCCATCAATGCCCACGCGCGCGACGCCTTGAGCAGCGCCAGGCCGGCACGCGGCGACAGGCCGTTCGCGTACTGATTGCCGTGCCGGGTGCGGTGCACCAGTGCCTGGATGTAGTCGAGCAGGGCGCTCGAGACATGTATCTCCGGCACCGTATGCTGCAGCTCGCAGATCCGTTCCACCGTTATCGCCGGATCAAGCCGGGCCAGCAGATCGCGCCGTTCGATGCCGGCGAGCAGCTCGCGCTCGGCGCCGGCATCCGGGTAACCAAGCTCTATCCGCATCAGAAACCGGTCGAGCTGGGATTCCGGCAGCGGAAAAGTGCCGATCTGGTGTGACGGGTTCTGTGTCGCAATCACGAAGAACGGTTCCGGCAGGCGCCGTGTGCCGCCCTCGATCGTGACCTGATGCTCCTCCATTGCCTCGAGCAGCGCACTCTGGGTTTTCGGTGTCGCGCGATTGATTTCGTCGGCCAGCACCACCTGCGCGAATATCGGTCCGGGATGAAAATGAAACGTGCCGCTGTCCCGCTGGTAGACCGAAACGCCGAGAATGTCGGCCGGCAGCAGATCGCTGGTGAACTGGATGCGCTGGAATTCGAGCCCCAGCGCGCGCGCCAGCGCGTGCGCCAGCGTCGTCTTACCGACGCCGGGAATGTCCTCGATCAGCAGATGTCCGCCGGCGATCAGGCACGCCAGCGCCAGCCGGACCTGGCGTTCCTTGCCGAGAATGATCTGGTTGAGCCGGGCGACGACGCCATCGACAGGGTGGGTCATGTTGTGATTCTTGATCCGTAGCGACAGTCGGCAGTTTGCCACAAGCGGCAGCGTCATGCGCGCTTTGCGGACGGCCGAGGCGCGTTTCGGGCGGCCCGAACGGTGCCGCATTGGACGCCGCGGCGCGCCCGGGAGTACCATGTTCGTCGTTGAAATTCGAACGGGAGCGGGATTCTGATGTCATCGATTGCGTACGTGAGCGACCGTGAATGTCTGCTGCACGACATGGGCGCCGGACATCCGGAGTGTCCGGCGCGCATCCAGGCCGTCGAGGACAAGCTGATCGCGCTGCGACTGATGGATACGCTGCAGCGCGTCGCCACGCCGCATGCGGAACGCGACGATCTGCTGCGCGTGCACGATGCGCGTTACGTCGACGCGATCGAGCGCAGCGCGCCGCAGTCCGGACTGGTGCACCTCGATCCCGACACCGCAATGAATCCGCATACGCTGGGGGCGGCGCTGCGCGCCGCGGGGGCGGCGGTGAAGGCAACCGATCTGGTGATCGGCGGCGAAGCGGGGGCAGCGTTCTGCAACGTGCGGCCGCCGGGCCACCACGCCGAACGCCGGCGCGCGATGGGTTTCTGCCTGTTCAACAACGTCGCGGTCGCGGCGGCCCGCGCACTCGACCATCATGGCCTGCAGCGGGTCGCGATCGTCGATTTCGACGTGCATCACGGCAACGGCACCGAGGATATTTTTCGCGACGATCCGCGGGTGATGATGGTATCGACGTTTCAGCATCCGTTCTATCCGTTCTCGGGCGTCGAAGGGCGTTCCGAGCGCATGGTGAACATTCCGTTGCCGGCCGGCGCCGGCGGTGTGGAATTCCGCGCCGCGGTAACTGAAAACTGGCTGCCGGCGCTGGAGCGTTTCAGGCCGGAGATGATTTTCGTGTCGGCCGGATTCGACGCGCATCGCGATGATTCGATGGCGATGCTGCGATTTACCGATGACGACTATGTCTGGGTGACGGAGCGGATCACCGACGCCGCACGGACGTTTGCCGGCGGCCGCATCGTTTCAGTGCTCGAAGGCGGCTACGAGCTGGAGGCGCTGGGCCGATCTGCCGCCGCTCACGTGCGGGTGCTGCAACAGGCGTAAAATCCGTCCGAAACCTTTTCCGGTTCCGGACAGTCAATGATGTTGTTCTTTCACAACAAGGAGGTGCACACAATGAATGACAGCGAAGATTTCAAACACTCACGTCGCAACATGCTGAAAAGCGTGGCTATTATGGCGGGGACGGCAGCTGTCGCCGGCCTTGCGGGCCATCAGACGGCGCATGCCGCATCGAAACTTCCGCAGTCGGCGGTGAAGTACCAGGACAAGCCCAGCGGTGACAAGCAATGCGATAAATGCGTCCAGTTCATCCCCGGCAAGAGCGCCAGCGCGGATGGCACCTGCAAGGTGGTCGAAGGTACGATCAGTCCGCACGGCTACTGTATCGCGTTTTCTCCCAAGGCCTGATTACCTCACACCCCGGCGCCATGGTCCGCGGCAGCGGGGATGGCGCTATTTTTCGATCAACAGCGCCGCAGCGACCCTGCGGCCTTCACCGCTCAAGATGTTGTAGGTGCGGCACGCGGCGTGCGTGTCCATCACCTCGACGCCGACGTGGGCTTCCGCCAGTGAGCGCAGCAGTTCGCGCGGCGGGAAGCACAGCGCGCGGCCGGTGCCGAGGATGACGATTTCCGGCGCCAGTTCCGCGACAAAGTCGAAGTGTTCGGCACGCAGCCCGTCGATGTCCTGCGGTTGCCAGTCGCTGATCACCCGCTCCGGCGTCACCACCAGATTTTCCTCGTATCGTTCCTGATTGACCGCAACGTAGCCATCGCCGTAGCCGGTGAAAAAATTCTGGCCGGGGCCGACATCGAGGTGCAGTTTCATCGTGTAAGGGCGGTTACCGGGGTTCGTTGCTGCCGATTCATTGCTGCGGTCGGGGCTCTTCGCTAGAATTATATGCTTTTTCGCGGTTCAAGCGACCGGCTCCGGCAACGATGAACGGATGCCGCGCTGAAAACCGGTCGATGGTTCAACAAAGATGGAGTGGCGCACGCTGTGACGCCACCGCATGTCATCGTAACGGCTTACCGGAATCCGCATGGAAGAGTTTGCACGCATCAAGCGCCTGCCGCCCTATGTGTTCAATATCACGACCGAGATCAAGCAGGCGGCGCGCCATCGCGGCGAGGACATCATCGATTTCGGGATGGGCAATCCGGACCAGCCGACGCCGCGTCACATCGTCGACAAGCTGATCGAGGCGGTGCAGCGTCCCGACACGCATCGCTATTCCGTGTCGAAGGGCATTCCGCGACTGCGGCGCGCGATCTGCAACTGGTACCGGACGCGCTATGGTGTGGCACTCGATCCGGATGCGGAAGCGATCGTCACCATCGGCTCGAAGGAAGGCATTGCGCATCTGGCGCTGGCGACGCTCGATACCGGCGACGTCGTGCTGGTGCCGAACCCCAGCTATCCGATTCACATCTACGGACCGGTGATTGCCGGCGCCGACATCCGGCACGTGCCGATGCTGCCGGACGTCGATTTCTTCGAGGCACTGGAGAAGGCGATCCGCGAATCGTATCCGAAGCCGAAGATGCTGATCGTCAATTTCCCCAGCAATCCGACCACGCAGTGCGTCGACCTGGCATTTTTCACGCGGCTGATCGAGATCGCGCGCGAACATCAGATTTACGTGGTGCATGATCTCGCTTACGCCGACATCGTGTTCGATGGCTACGTCGCACCGTCGATCCTGCAGGTTCCCGGCGCGCGCGAAGTGGCGGTCGAATTCTTCACGCTGTCGAAGAGCTACAACATGGCGGGCTGGCGGGTCGGCTTCATGGTCGGCAACCGCGAACTGGTGACGGCGCTGGCGCGCATGAAAAGCTACCACGATTACGGCATGTTCGCGCCGATCCAGGTGGCGTCGATCATCGCGCTCGAAGGCCCGCAGGAGTGCGTGTCCGAGGTGCGCGCGATCTACCAGAAACGGCGCGACGTGCTGTGCAGCGGACTCGACGCGGTCAACTGGAAGGTCGACGTGCCGAAAGCGACGATGTATGTATGGGCACCGATCCCGGAACAGTATCGGGCGCTCGGTTCGCTCGAATTCGCGAAAAAACTGCTGAAGGACGCGAAGGTGGCGGTCTCACCCGGCATCGGCTTCGGCGAATACGGAGACAACCGCGTCCGCTTTGCGATGATTGAAAACGAGGCCCGCACACGTCAGGCACTGCGGGGCATCAGGGACATGTTCCGGAAAGATGGCTTGTTGTGAGAGCGGATTTCATTTTTATGCGGCTTGATATTCCCGCAGCGAATGCGAAGCCATGCAGCGGTGGGCAGGGCAGCCGGCTGTGAACGCGTCACGATTCATTGGCGATATCATCGAAATCACCGACGCCGATGGTGCCATCGTCCAGCCCGACTGGCTTGTGAAATCGGAGCGCGTGCACCGTCAACTGCGCCCGCACATGCCGGCGGATTACCGTGCCAAGATGGTGCGGGTATTTGCCGGCGGCGCACGCATGGCAGTCGCGGCTGCGGACCGGGAGGTCGCCGGTGTTGCGGTATACCGCCGTTACGAGGATACGGCCACCGGCATCAAATTCTACGTCGACGACCTGGTGACCGATGAAGCGTCGCGCTCGCGCGGCGTTGGACATGCGCTGATCGAATACCTGGACAACGTGGCACGCGACGCAGGCTGCGACTGCCTGGTGCTGGATTCGGGTACGCAGCGGCAACAGGCCCACAAGTTTTATTTTCGCGAGGGATTCGTGATCACTTCGTTCAACTTCAAAAAAAGATTTAAATGACACCCATTCGTGTAGGCTTGCTCGGCATTGGCACGGTCGGCGGCGGCACGTTCGACGTGCTCCGGCGCAACCGCGAGGAAATCACGCGCCGCGCCGGACGCGACATCCGCATCACCGTGATCGCCGACAAGGATCTGGCGCGGGCGCGTCTGCTGGCCGGTGAAGGCGTGGCGCTGATCGATGATGCATTCGCGGTGACACGCGATCCCGACGTCGACATCGTCGCCGAGCTCATCGGCGGCACCGGCATTGCGCGCGAGCTGATTCTGGCCGCGATCGGCAACGGCAAGCATGTGGTCACCGCCAACAAGGCGCTGATTGCCGAGCACGGCAACGAGATTTTCGCGGCGGCGCGAAAGGCCGGCGTGATGGTGGCGTTCGAAGGCGCGGTCGCCGGCGGCGTGCCGATCATCAAGTCGCTGCGCGAGGGGCTCACGGCCAACCGCATCGAATGGATTGCCGGCATCATCAACGGCACCAGCAATTTCATCCTGTCCGAAATGCGCGACAAGGGACTGGATTTCGATACCGTGCTGGCGGAGGCGCAGCGGCGCGGCTACGCCGAAGCCGATCCCACGTTCGACATCGAAGGCATCGATGCCGCGCACAAGCTGACGATCATGGCGGCGATCAGCTTCGGCATCCCGATGCGTTTTGCGCAGGCGTACACCGAGGGCATTTCGCAGCTGACGCAGGAAGACATCCGCTACGCGGAGGAGCTCGGCTATCGCATCAAGCTGCTGGGCATCACGAAATCCAAGCCGGCCGGGATCGAGCTGCGCGTGCATCCGGCGCTGATTCCGACGCGCCGCCTGATTGCGAACGTCGAAGGCGTGATGAATGCGATCCTGGTCAAGGGCGATGCGGTGGGGCAGACGCTGTATTACGGCGCCGGGGCGGGCGCCGAACCGACGGCGTCCGCCGTCGTCGCCGACCTCGTCGACCTGGCGCGCATGCTGGCAGCCAATTCCGAACATCGCGTGCCGCATTTCGGCTTCCAGTCCGATGCGCTGTCCGACACGCCGATCCTGCCGATGGCCGAGGTCGAAACCTCCTATTATCTGCGCATGCGGGTGGCGGACCGGCCGGGCGTGCTGGCCGACATCACGCGCATCCTGGCCGTGCGCGGCATCTCGATCGAAGCGATGGTGCAGAAGGAACCGGACGTCGGCGAAGACCAGGCCGACATCATCATGCTCACTCACCGCACGCTCGAGAAACACGTCAACGCCGCCATCGGCGAAATCGAAAACCTGCCGGTGATGTACGGCAAAGTCACCCGCATCCGCGTCGAAGAACTGCTCTGAAATGACACAGCACTATACTGGACTCATCGAAAAATACCGTGACCGCCTGCCGGTGTCCGCTGCCACGCCGGTGATCTCGCTCAACGAGGGCAACACGCCGCTGATCGAGCTGCGAAATCTGCCGCGCATGCTAGGCCGCAAGGTGCGCGTGCTGGTCAAGTTCGAAGGACTGAATCCGACCGGCTCGTTCAAGGACCGCGGCATGACGATGGCGGTGACGAAGGCGGTGGAAGCCGGCGCGAAAGCAATTATCTGCGCGTCCACCGGCAACACTTCCGCGGCCGCCGCCGCCTACGCGGCGCGCGCCGGCATTGCCTGCTTCGTACTGATTCCGGAGGGCAAGATCGCGCTCGGCAAGTTGTCGCAGGCGATGATGCACGGCTCGGTCGTGATCCAGATCCACGGCAATTTCGATGATGGCATGCGGCTGGTGCAGGAAGTCGCGCAGACCACGCCGGTAACCATCGTCAATTCGATCAATCCGTTCCGGCTGCAGGGCCAGAAAACGATCGCGTTCGAGGTGATCGAAGCGCT
>JBDZVW010000117.1:0-7951 GCA_040255885.1 Betaproteobacteria bacterium | reverse complement strand
CCACCATGGTCTGGAAATTGATCAGATTGACGAGCCGCGTTTCGACCAGCTGTGCTTGCGGCAGTGGCGCGGTGACGCGCAGCACCGGTTCGTCGGGAAAGAACACCGTGCCCTCGGGCAGCGCATGCACGTCGCCGGTAAAGCGCAGCGCGCGCAGCTGTTCGCCGAAGTCGGGACGGAATTGTCCGCTGGACGCGATCCACGCCAGATCCTCATCCTGAAACCGCAGATTTTCCAGAAAATCGAGCACCTGTTCGAGTCCGGCGGCAATCATGAAATTGCGGTGCGGCCGCAGCTTGCGCACGAACAGCTCGAACACGGCACTGCCCGTCATGCCGTGGACGAAGTATGTCTGCAGCATCGTCAGCTGATAGAGATCGGTGAGCAGCGCGCTGGCAGACGGATTCATGCTTCGATGTCGGACAATTGCGCCGGCACCGCGCCGAGCCGGATCATCTGCGCCTCGGCACGCGCGCCGTCGCCGGCGTCGATCGCGCGAATCGCGTCTGTCAGCAGCACGACGCGAAAGCCGGTAGCCACCGCATCGCGCACCGAGTTCAGCACGCAGTAATCGGTGGCCAGGCCGCCGATCAGCACCCGATCGACATTGGCCTGCGTCAGCAGCGCCTGCAGCCAGGTGCCGTCGAATGCCGAATAGGCGTCGCGCTCCGGCCGCGTCGCCTTCGAGATGGTAATTGCGTTCGTGGGCAGCGCCAGTGCCGACGAAAACTGCGCACCCGGCGTATCGGCGACGCAATGTTCCGGCCAGGGGCCGCCCTGCGGCTTGAACGAGCAGTGATTGCGCGGATGCCAGTCGCGGCTGGCGAAAATCAGCAGCTGGCGCCGGGCCGCCGCCTGCAGATAACCGTTGAGCGGCGCAATCACCGCGTCGCCATCGGGCACGCCAAGCGCGCCGCCCGGCAGAAAGTCGTTCTGCACGTCGACCAGCAGCAGCGCGTCGCCGATTGTCAGATCAATTGCCATCGCGTTGCATTGTCCTCCATCAAACGCCAGCCGCAACAGGCATGCCGCTTGCAGCAGCTTCCGCTCAACACTGGTCTTTGTCAGAAGATACCATAACGGGAAAGATCGCGGCTCGTTACGGCCGCCGGAAAATCACGTCTTGACGCCGCGCCGCCGGCTCATTGCACGGCCGATTTCAGCCAGCTCGGCCGCGTCGAAAACCTGCGCCGCAAACGGCAGCACGTGCCGTTCCTCCGTTTCCATGTGGGTGTCATACAGCGCGCAGAATGCCTCGACCGTGGCGGCATCGAGCGCCACCGCCTCTGCTGCTGCGGCACGAACCAGGATTGCGCGCAGCGCCTTCCATGCATCGGCCATGCGGCGGTGATCGGTGCCCAGCCCGGTCAGCATGACCCGCAGATCGATGCCACAGCCGGCCGGCACGGCACCGCGATCGATCGCAGCCAGCAGCCGCGGAAACAGGTCGCACTCCTCGTCCGCATGATGATTGACACCGGCGGTATCGAAATAGCGCAGCACCGCGCCGGCGGCCTGCTGTGCCTGCGCATCGGCGCCGTGCTGCGGCAGGTGAGCGGCGAGCCGCTTCAGCGTTTCGCATTGGGCACGAATACGGCCATGGCAGGCGGCCAGCATGTCGAGCGGATGGTCGAAATCGGGCGCCGGACTGCCGAGCTTTCCGAACGCGTTCATGCGATCACATCCACGGTGCCGGATTTTTCGTGATGGCCACTGCAACAATATAGAAGAACACCGCCTGCGCCGCAATCCACGCGCCGATGCGCATCCGGCGGCTGCGGCCGCGCTTCAGCGCCACGGTGCCGATCGCGACATACGCGATGAGCCCCAGCACTTTCGCGGTCAGCCACGGCTGCACGAACGGATACTGGCGGATCAGGATCGCCAGCCAGATTGCGCTCGCCAGCAGGATGGTATCGACCACGTGCGGCACGATTTTCACCCAGCGCCGCGCCAGCATGCCGGACCCGCGCATCATCCAGATGCCGCGGATGAAGAACAGCGTATAGCTGAGCACGACGCAGGTGACGTGCGTATGCTTGAGCGCGAAATAGTCCATCAGTGCGTGAACAGCAGGTAGCCGTGGCTGCCGGCGACCGCGCCGGCAATGGTGATCAGGCTGACGGCCAGCACGATCCAGTGCAGCCGCTGCAGGCGCGCGAACAGGCGGTCGGCATCCGGCGGCGGCCGCCGTGCCGCGCGCCGGCGGTTCAGCGGTTCGATCACGAACAGCATCGCGGCAAAGAACAGCCATACCAGGACCATCGCATCCAGCCACCAGTATTGCAGCGCACCGAACAATGACCATGCATCGAGCACATGAACCATGTAAAGCCCGGACAGCCCGGCCACCAGCATCCAGATGCGTGCCTGCGGTATGAACGCCTTCTCCACGCGCGCAAAGAATTTGAGCCGCTCTTCCGGCGTGCGGATGTGGCGCGCCGCCGGCAGCAGCGTCAGCGTCACCATGCCGACGCCGCCGATCCACAGCATCACCGCAATCACGTGCAATACGCGCGCCACAGCAAGTTCGGTCATTCTCGAAACCCTTTCACCACAGAGACACCGAGACACCGGGAAAAACAAAGCTACTGATGCAAAGGCGCAAGGAACTTCCATTCATGTTTTTTCTCTGCGTACTCTCTGCGCCCCTGCGGTGATAGCTTTTCATGTTTTTCCCTTTGCGCACCCTTTGCGCCTTTGCGGTTATTGCCCTTCGTCTTCAGTTTTTCCCCATGCTCCCGTATCTCCGCGGCTAATAAATCCCGATCAGCCCGGCTTGCCGTCCACGCGCGGCCGCCAGTACATCGGCAGATAACGGCACGCCCACACCCCGAAGCACAGCAGCCACAACGCCGCTGCCGATGCCGAAAGCCTGAGTCCAACCGCTCCTGGAACGAACGGAACCTCGGCCGCGACCCGCACGCCGGCGGCGGCAATCACGCCGAGAAAACACCACCACGTCAACGCGTCGGCGACCAGTGCGCGTCCCGAATGCCCGAGCGACACACGCGACACCATCGCGATCACCATCGCGGTGAAAAAGCCGATCGTCAGTGCGTGCAACGGCGCCGCACCCAGTGTCATGCGGCCGGTCCACAGCAATGCCGCGTCCTGGATCACGAACAGCCACAGCGCGATCGACAGCGCGGCCAGCGAGATGTGCAGCACCGCCAGCAGCCGCACCCGGAAACTGCGCAGCAGCCCCCAGCGCACGACGACGCAGCTGATGCCGATCGCCATCGCCGCATCGGGCACGATCAGCCAGCGCTGCGCCCCGCCGAGCGACAGCGCCGCGTGCACCAGCGCGCCGACGATCCCGAGCGGCAGCACCCAGCGTGGCGTGTACATGACGTAGTCTGCGAGCACGCGGCTCGAGAAGAACGGCACCAGTCGCGTGCTCGCCGCGAAAAATACCGGCAGCAGAAAGTACCAGATGCCGTGCCATGAAATGTTCAGCAGCGCCGGCGCGCCGGTCACCAGCCACAGCAGGTAGCACAGCGCGCCCAGCCAGCCGAGCGCGAATACGCCGAGCAGCACCATCGGAAAATGCCGCTTCGGATGGCGGCTCCCCGCCACCAGCCGCGCCAGCGTGGTCCAGCCGACCGCCCACCCTGCCAAATGCAATGCCACACCGGCAATCACGATTGCACTGCCGGCCCGCAGCCCGATGTAGAACAGCGCCATCCCGCCCAGCATGGTCAGACAGGCGGCAACGTAGGCGCGCCGCAGCACCTTGCCGCCGTCGAGCCAGCTCGGCATCGCCGTCATCATGAAGCCGAACATGAAGAACGGAAACAGCCCGTAAATCATCAGGTACGCGTGCGCCCACATCGGCGTCACCGTCCACGGCAGCGGCGCATACCAGCCGGCGTAGCGTCCGAGCAGGTCCGCCAGCCACCAGCCGACCGCCGCCACGCCCTGCAGCGTGCCGGCGAAGAACATCATGCGATGCGGAGTGGCGGTGAGCTGGCGCAACGGAGATGGATTTGCAAGTGTCATCAGAGGGTGCGGAAAGGCGATCATAGCCATTATAGGTGATCGGACATGAGCCGTTCCTTGATGCGCATCAAACCCTTCCGCCGCTGCGGCGCATCGGCGATAATTACAGACCGTCAGCCATAATGAAAATCAGGGCGCCAAACGTGTCACCGCCGTCGATCAAGGTCCAGAATTTCCTGTCCAATCTGCCGCTGTTCAAGGCACTCGGCGCACAGGAGCTGGACCGCATTGCATCCGGCACGCGCGAAGTGCGCATCGAGCGCGGCGGCACGCTGTTTGCGAAGGGCGATCCGTGCTCGGGCTTCTACATGATCGTCTACGGACAGATCAAGCTCGCGATCCCGGCCGCCGACGGCGGCGAGAAGGTGGTTGAAATCATCGGCGACGGCCAGAGCTTCGGCGAAGCGATCATGTTCCTGGAAAAACCCTACATCGTATCGGCGCAGGCGCTGGCCGACAGCCTGCTGCTGCACGTTTCGAAAGCCACGGTGTTCGACGAGCTGGCGCGCGACCCGCGTTTCGCGCGCCGCATCATCGCCGGACTGTCGGCCCGGTTGCATCACCTGGTGCGCGACGTCGGTTCCTATGCGCTGCAGTCCGGCCGCGAGCGTGTGGTCGGCTACCTCCTGCACCGGGAAAGCGAACGCAACGGCACTGCCGGCAGCTTCACGCTGCCGACGAAAAAAGGCATCATCGCGTCGCGTCTCAACCTGACGCAGGAACATTTCTCGCGCATTCTTCACGAACTGGCCGCGGAAGGGCTGATCGAGGTCCACGGACGCGAAGTGACGATTCCGGACATCGGCCGGCTGCGTCGGCACGATTCCGGCCATCAACCCCAATCATGAATAATCACCGATGATGAACGACGGAAACTACCATTACCGATACTTCAAGACCACGCGCGCGATCGCGCAGCAGGCACGCACGCTGGCGCAGGCCCAAGGCATCGACCTCACCCGCCTGGAATGGAACCGCGGGCATGAAACCGCCGAGCTCGACAACTACCAGTTGATGCTGGAGGCGGAAAATCGCCCGGTCGCGGTGCGCATTCCGGACGCATGGCTGGAAGAACTGCGGACCACCGGCCGCTCGGCGCAGATCGACACCGCGCTCGCGAAAACCGTCAACGCACTGAAACGCACGCTCGAAACGCCTGCGGCCGAAGCACCGCAGAAGGCCTAGACAAACCGCCGCCGCGCGATGGCGGCGCACGACGCAATGCAGTCACGGCCCTCCGCAGGCCTGACCTACAAGTAGAACATCGCCTTCGCAAGAAACACGATCGCGACCATCATGCCCAGCACGATGCGATGGGTGATACGAAAGCGGCACGGATCCATGCGTCCGTGCAGCCCGGCCCACATCGCGTTCATAAATACCGCAAGCACGCCGAATGCCAGCGCCACCTTGGTCAGCAGCATGATGCCGAATTGCGTGTTCACACACTCGAAATCCGGACAGCGCATCGAAAACAGCGCGAACCCGCTCAGGAACAGCAGCGCGACGAAAAACGGCATCAGGCGGCGTGCGCGTTTCTGCACCACTTCCTCGATGACGTGCATCTGCGCCGGCGCGAAAGCCGGCGTCAATCCTTCGAGGATGAGTACCTCGAACGCGACCGCACCGACGAACACGATCGCGCAGAACAGGTGCAGCGTCAAAATCCACCCATACCAGGCAGCCATCAGAAAATCCTCGTAAAGCAACCCGCCGAACGACGCGGTGCCTACTTTGCTTTCACCAATTTGCCGCAGGCAATCGGCAGCGTCATCTGCGCCGGCACGCCGGGCAGCGAGGCAGCCGTTTTCGGCAGCGCCGTGTGCGTGGGAACGCCGTGAAGAAAGATCACGCGCTGTGCCAGATCGGCTGATGCGCCCTTGTAGGCTTTCGCCATCGCCGCATCCAGCGCCTTCAGCGACACGCTGTGCCGGTAGCTGTACTTGCCGTCCTTCGACGCCGCCGGATAACCGGCCCCTGCCAGCTTCAGCGCCGCCGGATCGCCGTTGAGCGGAATCAGCGTGGTGCCCGCGGCAGCCTCGGTTTCGTTCAGGTCGACCACGCCGTCATGATTGACGTCGGCGCCGGCACCGGGACACATCGCATTGTTGCCGCTGACGAAGCCGTGCAGATGCTGCATGTGAGCCATGCCGGGCGGCAGCCCGTGGGCGTCGACGGTGATCGTCAGCGTGTCGCCGGAAATCGTGAATCGTGCCTCGCCGCCGGCCTCGCTGCCGGTAACCTTGGCGTTCATCGGCATCAGCTTCGTGGTATAGATCGTTTCTGCAGCGTGCGCCGGCTGCCCGGCGACGATGCCGGCACCAAGCATCAGCGCCAATCCGGCCGCTGCACTGAAATAAAGTCTTTGCATCTTCATGATGTCTCCTTTGTGCATGACACGCGTCACACAATCGCGTCCCAGGCACCGTCAAAAGAGTCTTGAAGAAGAACAACAGCGCGACGAAGCCGGCGACTGCGCCTGGGAGCGCCGGCGTCCGCTGCGGATCAGTTCGCTGTTCTGCCGATCTCGACGCGCCAGGTCTGCGGCCCCTGCTCCAGGTACTGCCACGAAAACTGTCCGTTGTGCTCGGCCTCGAACTGGTAGTAAAGCGGCTTCGGATCGTGGTCATTCACCAGCGTGAAGCTTTCGCCGGGCTTCAGGTCGCCATACGTGACGAAGATCAGCCGGTGGCGCTCCGCCGGGATCAGTGTGCGAACATCAAGAATTTTCGATTCTGCCATTTTCATCGACTCCTGTTGTGATGGTTGGAAGGTTGCGGGCCAGCGCATGCATTGCGCCGTTCAGGCGCTCCGCCTCCCGCGGGTAATCATGTCTCAGTTTCGACCAGCCGGCCGCCGCGATGCGGCACGCCGATTCCGCTTCACCGGCCTTGCCGGCGAGCAGCAACGCACGCACGAACAGGCGGTTCAGCTCGGCGATCAAGGCACCACAGTCGGCCGTCGGCGCCGTCATCGCGCATCGTCGGCGATGCCGAAATGGGCTTTCGCCGCCGGGCTCATGTGCTGCTGCGGCGACCAGCGCGGCTCCCACACCAGATCGATGTCGATCGCCTCGACACCCGGAATCATCAGCGCGCGCTCCTGCACGCCGTTCATGATGTAATCCTGCGCCGGACAGCCGGGCGTCGTCATCGTCATCGTGACCTTGAGCGCGTCATTCACCACTTCGACGTCATACACCAGCCCGAGGTCGATGATGTTGTAGCCGAGTTCGGGATCGATCACGTCGTGCAATGCGTCGGTGACCTGCTCCACGCTGACTGTCGCTTCGGCCATGTTCAGGCTCCGTGACGAATCAGCAGGCGCATGCCGCCGTCATCGCGCTTTTCGGTGCGGATCGCGGCACCGCGCGCTTCCAGTTCGGGGTAGAGAAACACCGGGTCGCGTTCGTTGATCGCTTCCAGCACCTCGCCCGGCGCGAGATGTTCGAGCGCATCGAGGATGCGCACCAGCGGCTCCGGCGGCTGCAGCCCGCGATTGTCGAGATGCGTTTTCGGTGACGGCCAGTCTCCGTTGGCAGTTGAAGCCGCGCTGTCCGCATCGACGGACTGCGGTTTGGCAGCGGGCGTCGCGGGCGCGGCGCCGGGCGTGAACAGCACCTCCCAGTCGCCTTCGCCGATATGCCGCGCGCTATGTCCGTACCCCTTGCGGCCCAGCACTGCGTAGAGCGGAAGCGGCTCGAAGGTTGCCAGCAGCCGCAGCGGCTGCTGCGGCTTGAGCTTGCCGACTGCCGCCAGAATTTGCGGCAGCGGCTCGCCGCCGTTACGCAGCGCTTCGCGCACGTCGAGCGTCATCGGTTCAACGGTATCCATCTGTTTCAGCTCCTTCCTTCAAAGAATTTCGGCGGTACCGCCGCCGGCGCGCGGAGACGATCGGCATAAGTGCCGCGCCACGCACGCCAGTACTCCAGCATCAGCATCAGCGTCGC
>JBDZVW010000473.1:0-2149 GCA_040255885.1 Betaproteobacteria bacterium | reverse complement strand
TCTTCCTGCGCCAGCCGGTTGAGCGCGATGCCCATTTTTTCCTGGTCGGCCTTGGTCTTCGGCTCCACCGCGACGTGAATCACCGGCTCCGGAAATTCCATGCGTTCGAGCGTGATCACCTTGTCCGGCAGGCACAGCGTGTCGCCGGTCGTGAAATCCTTCAGACCAACTGCCGCGGCGATGTCGCCGGCGCAGACTTCCTTGATCTCGTCGCGGTGATTCGCATGCATCTGCAGGATGCGGCCGAGACGGTCCTTCTTGCCCTTGACCGGGTTGAGCACGGTATCGCCCGAATTGACGATGCCCGAATACACGCGGAAGAACGTGAGCTGCCCGACATACGGATCAGTCATGATCTTGAATGCAAGCGCGGAAAACGGCGCATTATCGTCGGCCGGCCGCTCTTCATGTTCGCCGGCGGCGTTTTCGCCGGCCACCGGCGGAATGTCGACCGGCGACGGCAGGTAATCGACGACCGCGTCGAGCATCGCCTGGACACCCTTGTTCTTGAACGCCGAACCGCACAGCATCGGCACGATTTCGTTGTGAATCGTGCGCTGGCGCAAACCGGCCTTGATCTCGTCGGCAGACAGATCGCTCGCCTCGAGATACTTGTTCATCAGCTCTTCGTTTGCCTCGGCGGCGCTTTCGACCAATTCCTCGCGCCACTTTTTGGCGTTCTCGACCATATCCGCCGGAATGTCACGTTCCTCGAATTTCATGCCCTGGGTCGCGTCATCCCAGTAAATGGCCTTCATCGAAATCAGGTCGACCACGCCCTCGAAGCGGTCCTCGGCACCGATCGGCAACTGAATCGGCACCGGATGCGCCTTGAGGCGCGCCTTGATCTGCTCGTACACGCGCATGAAATCGGCGCCGGAACGGTCCATCTTGTTGACGAACGCCAGCCGCGGCACGCCGTACTTGTTCGCCTGGCGCCACACCGTCTCGGTTTGCGGCTGCACGCCGCCCACGGCGCAAAACACCGTGCACGCGCCGTCGAGCACGCGCAGGCTGCGCTCCACCTCGATGGTGAAATCGACGTGGCCCGGCGTATCGATGATGTTGATGCGATGCTGCGGATAGGTGCCCTTCATGCCGCTCCAGAACGCGGTCGTCGCGGCCGACGTAATGGTGATCCCGCGCTCCTGCTCCTGCTCCATCCAGTCCATCGCCGCGGAGCCGTCGTGAACCTCGCCCATCTTGTGCGACACGCCGGTGTAGAAAAGGATGCGCTCGGTGGTCGTGGTCTTGCCGGCATCGATGTGGGCCATGATGCCGATGTTGCGATAACGCTCGATTGGAGTTTTACGTGGCATTTAAAAACCTGGGATATTCACCACAGAGACACCGAGACACGGA
The DNA here is from genome assembly GCA_040255885.1 of Betaproteobacteria bacterium. GTDB lineage: Bacteria > Pseudomonadota > Gammaproteobacteria > Burkholderiales > JBDZVW01 > JBDZVW01. The sequence goes on along the minus strand of JBDZVW010000473.1, from coordinate 787 downwards.
GAAATCGTGATTGCCGTTTCGCCTGCACAGCAAACGTCTGTTTCCGAAGTAGCTCTGTGCCTCTGTGTCTCTGTGGTAAAAAACTTAGAATCGGTAATGCGAGAACGCCTTGTTGGCTTCCGCCATGCGGTGCACTTCCTCGCGCTTCTTCATTGCACCGCCGCGGCCTTCGGCGGCTTCCGCCAGTTCACCGGCGAGCCGCGCGCCCATCGACTTCTCGCTGCGGCTGCGGGCCGCATCGCGCAGCCAGCGCATCGCCAGCGCCATGCGCCGCGTCGGACGCACTTCCACCGGCACCTGGTAATTGGCACCGCCCACGCGGCGGCTCTTCACCTCGACCACCGGCTTGACGTTGTTGACGGCCTGCAGGAATACTTCCAGCGGGTCCTTGCTGGTCTTGCTCTTGATCTGATCGAGCGCGCCGTAGATGATGCGTTCGGCGACCGACTTCTTGCCGCCGATCATCAGCACGTTGATGAATTTCGCGACTTCCTGGCTGCCATGGATCGGATCCGGCAGAATCTGGCGCTTCGGTACTTCCCTGCGACGTGGCATCTGTAAACCTCGGATCAACTCTCGTTCTGGTTAATTCCGGACCGGTACGATTGCCGGCCGGACATCTGTTCAATGCAAAATACTATGCGGCCTTGGCCTTCTTCGCTCCGTACTTGGAACGGCTCTGCTTGCGGTCCTTGACACCGGCCGTATCCAGACTGCCGCGCACGATGTGATAGCGCACGCCCGGCAGGTCCTTCACCCGGCCGCCGCGGATCAGCACCACCGAGTG
>JBDZVW010000116.1:2423-7985 GCA_040255885.1 Betaproteobacteria bacterium | reverse complement strand
GCCGGCTGGAAGTTGTTGTACTCGAGGAAGTAGCCGTGCATCTCCGGCGTGAAAAACACGATGATCGCAAACACGATCAGGAACACCGCGACGCCGAACGTATCCTTCACCGTGTAATACGGGTGGAACGGAATGCCGTCCAGCGGCAGGTGTGTGGCCGGATCCTTGTGCTTCTTGATTTCGACGCCGTCCGGATTATTCGAGCCCACCTCATGCAGCGCGACGATATGGGAGACGACCAGCGCCAGCAGCACCAGCGGCACCGCGATCACGTGAAATGCGAAAAACCGGTTGAGCGTGGCGTCGCCCACCACGTAATCGCCGCGAATCCACAGCGCAAGGTCCGGTCCGAATCCCGGAATTGCTCCGAACAGATTGACGATGACCTGCGCCCCCCAGTAGGACATCTGGCCCCACGGCAGCAGATAACCGAAGAACGCCTCGGCCATCAGACACACGTAGATCAGCGTGCCAAACAGCCACACCAGTTCGCGCGGCTTGCGGAATGAGCCATAGAGCAGTCCGCGGAACATGTGCAGATACACGACGATGAAGAACATCGACGCGCCGGTCGAGTGCATGTAGCGGATGAACCAGCCGCCCGGCACGTCGCGCATGATGTACTCGACCGAGCCGAACGCCAGATTCGCATCCGGCTTGTAGTTCATCGTCAGAAAGATGCCGGTGACGATCTGCAGCACCAGTATCAGCAGCGCCAGCGAACCGAAGTAGTACCAGAAATTGAAATTCTTCGGCGCGTAGTACTCGGAGAGATGCTTCTTCCAGGTCGAGGTCAGCGGAAACCGGTCGTCGATCCAGCCCAGCAGGGATGATTTTTCGCTCATGGATTTATGCCTTCTTCGGATCTTCGCCAACTCGGATGACGGTATCGCTGACGAACCGGTATGGCGGAATCGCCATGTTGAGCGGGGCCGGCTGATCCTTCCACACCCGCGCCGCCAGGTCGTAATGCGAGCCGTGACAGGGGCACAGCAGGCCGCCCGGCCAGTTCGCCGGCATGCCCTGATCGCTGCCCTTGTCCTGTTTCACTTCCGGCGAGCAGCCGAGATGGGTGCAGATGTCGACCCAGACGAAGATTTCGGGTTTGATCGAGCGGTGTTCATTCTTGCAGTAGGACGGCTGTTCCGACTTGTCGGACTTCGGATCGCTGACTTCAGCGTCCATTTTCGGCAGCGTCGCCAGCATCTCCTGGGTGCGCTTGAGCACGATCACCGGCTGGCCGCGCCATGCGGTGCGCACGTACTGCCCGGGTTGCAGCCCGCCAATGTCGACTTCCACCGGCGCCCCCGCGGCCTTCGCCCGCTCTGACGGCAGCATGCTGGAAACGAACGGTACGGCAGCCCCGACACAGGCGAGTCCGCCACAGGTGCCGGTCGCAGCGACGAGGAAGCGTCTTTTGTCTTTGTTAACCTTGTTGTGATCTTTTTCGTCAGCCATCCATCGGTCCCTGTCAAAGACTAAAACACGAAAAAATCCGAATTTTACATCAGCCTGCGAAAAAATTTAAGGCCGACCGCGGATTTGCCCGCCGTGTCAGCGGGTTGCGGCCGCCTGGCCGTTCCCGGATCAGGCCGGATTGTCGATATCGACGAAGTGGTGGGCGACACCGAAACGGCGGGCCAGATGCTCGCCCAGCGCCTGCACGCCATAACGCTCGGTGGCGTGATGGCCGGCGGCAATATAGGCGACGCCGGATTCACGGGCAAGATGCGCGGTGGGCTCCGAAATCTCGCCGGAAATGTAAACGTCGACGTCGAACTCGAGCGCCTGTTCCATCAGTCCCTGCGCGGCGCCGGTGCACCAGGCGGCACGCCGCACCGGCCGCTGCGGCTCGCCGACGATCAGCGGCGTCCGTTGCAGCCGCGCCGCAATGCGCGCGCCGAGTTCGGCAAGGCCGAGCGGCTCGGAGACCGTGCCGTAGACACCGAGCTCCTGATCGCCGAAACGGCCTTCCGGCACCAGACCGAGGCGGCGCGCAAGCTGGGCATTGTTCCCGACTTCGGGATGGGCATCGAGCGGCAGGTGATAGGCAAACAGACTGAGATCATGCGACAGCAGCGCCTTGAGCCGCTTGCGCCGGATGCCGGTCACGCGTGGATCCTCGCCGCGCCAGAAATAGCCATGATGCACGATCAGCGCATCGGCGCCCGCGGCCAGCGCCGCCTCGATCGCCGCCGCCGACGCGGTCACCGCCGTGACGATCGAGCCGATTTCGGCGCGGCCTTCGACCTGCAGGCCATTCGGACAGTAGTCGTGGAAACGCGCCACGTCCAGAAACCGGTGCAGCCAGGCGGCAAGCTCCGCGCGTTTCATGCTGATGCCGATTCGATGATTGATACACGAAGATTCAGAATCGTGGAACCGCGCCAGCGACCGCAAAGCCGGCAACTGCTAGTGCCGCATCCGGTCCACATCCGTGGCGCCGCGCCGGTCAATCGCCGCTGCCTTCGGTCTTGTCGGCGAGCGTCGCATAATCATCGACTTCATCGTCGTCCTCCGCCGTCGGCTGCGGTCTCACAAAGCGCGCGACAAATACGCCCACCTCGTACAGCAGCCACAACGGGATCGCCAGCATGAACTGGGAAATCATGTCCGGCGGCGTCAGGATGGCGCCGGTGACGAAGCAGCCGACGACCACGTAAGGGCGGATGTGCTGAAGCTTTTCGACCGTCACTATGCCGGTACGCACCAGCAGCACCACCACTATCGGCACTTCGAACGTGACGCCGAACGCGAGAAACATGTGCAGCACGAAGCTCAGATATTTGTCGATGTCGGTCATCACTTCGACGCCCGTCGGCGCGACGTGCACGATGAAGTGGAACGCAAGCGGAAACACCACAAAATAGGCGAAGGCCATGCCGCCCAGAAACAGAAAGTAGCTGGCCACCACCAGCGGCATCACCAGCTTCTTTTCGTTGGCATAAAGTCCGGGCGCAATGAACGCCCACGCCTGGTACAGGATGTACGGCAGCGCGATGACGAACGCCACCATCGCCGCAACCTTCATCGGCACGAAGAACGGCGTCGTCACTTCGGTCGCGATCATGTGCGACCCCATCGGCAGCTTCGCCAGCATCGGCTGCGCCAGCCAGGTGTAGAGGTCGTTGCGGAAATACGCCAGCGGGGCGAACACTACCAGCACCGAGATGATGCTGCGCAGCAGGCGGTCTCGCAGTTCGACGAGATGCGAGAGAAACGTATCTTCCTGGCTCATGAAACTACGTGCCCTGACGGGCGCAAATCAGGCACGCTTGTGGGATTCGCCTGCGGCCGGCCGCTGCAGCTCGAGTTCGAGCTGCGGCGACGGTTCGTCGGCGATCATCGCGGGCGCTTGTTCGGGCTCCGCCGGCGGCGCGATCGTGTGATCGTCCAGCGCGGCTTCAGCATCGTTTTTTATCTTTCCAAACTCGTTCTTGGCATCGTCCATTTCGCGCCGCACCGATTCTTCGATCGTGCGGCCGGCGTCTTCTATCGTGCCGCGCAGTTTGCGCAGGTCTTCGAGCTCCATTTCGCGCGCAATGTCGGATTTGACGTCGTTGACATAGCGCTGCATGCGTCCGAACAGATGGCCCAGCGTGCGCGCCACCTTGGGCAGGCGCTCGGGACCGATCACGATCAGCGCCACCACCAGGATGACGAAAATCTCCGAAAAGCCGATATCAAACATGTGCGTCTGCGGCGCGCGGGGAACGGAGAGCGGGGAGCGGGAAGAAAAAGCCGGAAGCCCGCGGCCAGGCCGCACTGCCCCTCACTCCTCGCCCATCGCGCAACATCACGCCTTCGACTGGGTTTTTTCCTTGATTTCTCCCTCGATCGTCTCGCCGGCACTCGGTGGAATTTCGCCACTCGTCTGGGCGTGGTGATCCTCCTCGTTCTTCATGCCGTCCTTGAATCCCTTCACCGCACTGCCGAGATCCTGGCCGAGATTGCGCAGCTTCTTGGTGCCGAAAATCAGCACCACCACGATCAGCACGATCAACCAGTGCCATATGCTCATTGAACCCATATACCGCTCCTGTCAAATTACCGTCCGCCCGCGCGACAGCGCACACATATATTTGCATCCGTATCCGCTATTTTGTTGTGCGCGCCGCCTTTTCCTGCAGGCCGGATACACCCTCGCGCCGTTCGAGCTCGGTGATGACGGCGTCGGCGTCCAGCCCGTGCCACGCCAGCAATACGAGGGAATGAAACCATAAATCAGCCACTTCGTGAACGATATGAAGTGTATCACCGTCTTTCGACGCAAGCAGGGTTTCCGCCGCTTCCTCCGCCACCTTCTTCAGCACCGCGTCCTGGCCCTTTGCGCACAGGCTGGCGACGTACGATTGCGAGGCGTCGCCCGTACGCCGGGCGGCAATGGTCGCACTCAGCCGTCTGAGCACGTCGCCGGGATCACTCATTTGCGGTAGATCTCCGCCGGATCCTTGAGGACGGGGGCGGTTACCACCCATTTCCCGCCTTCAAGCTTCTGAAAAAAGCAATCATGCCTGCCGGTGTGACAGGCGATGCCGCCGATCTGTTCGACTTCGAGCAAAATAACGTCCTCGTCGCAATCGAGCCGGATCGAGCGCACCTTCTGCACGTGCCCCGATTCCTCGCCCTTGCGCCACAATTTCCGGCGCGACCGCGACCAGTACACCGCCTCACCGGTTTCCACCGTCTGTTTCAGCGCCGCGCGGTTCATCCATGCCACCATCAGCACGCTGCCGCTGCCGCTTTCCTGCGCCACCACCGGCACCAGCCCGTCGTGTGCCCAGTTGACCTTGTTGAGCCAGTTTTCGTCCATTTTGAACCCGTGAGGAGTGAGGAGTCAGGTGTGAGAAGTTGAAAATTTCCGGCGCGCGTTGCGCGCCGCATTATTTACGCCTCACTCCTCACACCTCACCCCTCACAGCCTTACTTCTATCCCGCGCCCCGCCATGTATTCCTTCGCCTGGCGCACAGTGTACTCGCCATAGTGGAAAATGCTCGCTGCCAGCACCGCGTCAGCGTGCCCCTGCAGCACGCCGGCAGCCAGATGATCGAGATTGCCGACACCCCCGCTGGCGATCACCGGCACGTCGAGCGCATCCGACATCATACGCGTCAACTCCAGGTCAAAGCCTTCGCGCGTGCCGTCACGGTCCATGCTGGTCAGCAGGATTTCTCCGGCCCCGGCGCCGCACATGCGGCGGCCCCATTCCAGCGCGTCGATGCCGGTGGCTGTGCGGCCGCCGTGGATGAACACTTCCCAGCGCGGCTGCGCGCCGTTTCCGACACGTTTCGCATCGATCGCCACCACGATGCACTGCGAGCCGTAGCGCGCCACCGCGTCCGCCACCAGCTGCGGATTCTGCACCGCCGCGGTATTGATGCTCACCTTGTCGGCGCCGGCGTTGAGCAGGCGCCGCACGTCGCCCACCACACGCACGCCGCCGCCGACGGTGAGCGGAATGAACACCTGCTCGGCAACCGCCTGCACCACGCCCAGGATCAGGTCGCGCCCGTCGCTGGACGCCGTGATGTCGAGAAAGGTCAGTTCGTCGGCACCTTCGC
>JBDZVW010000116.1:0-2323 GCA_040255885.1 Betaproteobacteria bacterium | reverse complement strand
GCCAGCTTCTGCGCCTGCGCGAAATCGAGCGTGCCCTGGTAAACCGCGCGGCCGGTGATCGCGCCCATGATGCCTTCCGACTCCACCTCGCACAACGCCCTGACGTCATCGAGATCGGTGATGCCGCCGCTCGCGATCACCGGCACCGACAGTTTTTGCGCCAGCGCCACCGTCGCCGCGACGTTGACGCCGGACAGCATGCCGTCGCGTCCGATGTCGGTGTAGATGATCGCCTCCACGCCGTAATCCTGAAATTTGCGCGCCAGGTCAAGCACGTCGTGGCGCGTCATCTTGGACCAGCCGTCGACCGCGATTTTGCCGTCCTTCGCGTCCAGCGCCACCAGCACGTGCCCCGGAAACGCGGTGCAGGCATCGTGCAGGAATCCCGGCGTTTTCACCGCCGCAGTACCGATGATCACGTAGCGCACGCCCTGATCGAGATAGAGTTCGATCGTGTCGAGATCGCGTATGCCGCCGCCGAGCTGCATCTCCAGTTCATCGCCGACCGCGTCGACAATTTCCCGGATCGCGTCCGTATTTTTCGGCCGGCCGGCCGCCGCACCGTTGAGATCGACCACGTGCAGACGCCGTGCGCCCTGCTCCAGCCAGCGTGCTGCGGTGGCCCCGGGATCGTCCGAAAACACCGTGGCGCCGCTCATTTCGCCCTGCTTCAGGCGCACGCATTTCCCGTCTTTTAAATCAATCGCAGGAATGATCAGCATATCGACGTAACGAATGGAAAGTTCAAGGAAGGATCGGATCGGCCGCGCGAACGCTGTTGCGCCCGGTCTGTGGCATCAGGTGTGCAGAATGATTATGCGCAAGCAGTTTACTATATTCGAGCCCATCGCAAGAACCGTGCCGTCAATCGCGAGCGTCCCGCGAATCCGGTTGCCACGTCACGAAATTGGCGAGCAATCGCAATCCCGCGGCCTCGCTTTTCTCCGGATGGAACTGCACCGCAAAAATATTGCGCCGCGCCACCGCGCATGTGAAGGCTGACGGATAAAGGCTGTAGCCGGCGACGCATGCCGGATCGGCCGGCTCCACGTAGTAGCTGTGAACATAATAAAAGCGCGTATCGGGCGCGATGCCGTCCCACAGCGCGTGGGACGCCGCCTGGTGCACTTCGTTCCAGCCCATGTGCGGCACTTTGAGACGTCCGCCGCCGGCATCGCGCGCACCATCGATACGGAAGCGGCGGACCGTCCCCGGCAGAATGCCGAGCCCGGCGACATCACCCTCCTCGCTGCGGTCGAACAGCATCTGCAGGCCGATGCAGATGCCGAGGAACGGCTTGTCGCGAGCCGCCGCGGCCACCGCCTCGCGCAATCCGCGCGCCTCCAGTTCGCGCACGCAGTCCGGCATCGCGCCCTGGCCCGGAAAAACCACGCGCCGCGCGCCGGCCACCACCGCCGGATCGCTGGTGACCTCGACGCGCTGCGCCGGTGCGACATGCTCGAGCGCTTTCGCCACCGAGCGCAGGTTGCCCATGCCGTAGTCGATGACTGCAATATCGGTCATGATCTCAGGGTCGGCATTCCGCTTCGGAAATGCCGCGCATGTCCCTCCGCGACGCCGCCGCCATCATGCGCTACAGTGTTCCCTTGGTCGACGGCACCGTTTCGCCGATGCGCGGATCGGGCTCCACCGCAATGCGCAGCGCACGCCCGAACGCCTTGAACGCAGTCTCCGCCTGGTGGTGCGCATTGGTGCCCTTCAGGTTATCGACGTGCAGCGTCACCTGCGCATGGTTGACGAATCCCTGAAAAAATTCGTGCACCAGGTCCACGTCGAACTCGCCGATGCGCGCGCGCGAGAAATCGATGCCGTATTCGAGCCCGGGACGGCCCGACAGATCGACCACCACCCGCGTCAGCGCCTCGTCGAGCGGCACGTAGGCATGCCCATAGCGCCGCACGCCGCGCTTGTCGCCGACCGCCCGCGCGAACGCCTGCCCCAGCGTGATGCCGATATCCTCGACCGTGTGATGCGCGTCTATCTGCAGATCGCCTTTCGCGGTCACCTCCAAATCGAACACGCCGTGCCGCGCCACCTGATCCAGCATGTGGTCCAGAAACGGGATGCCGGTGGCGAGCGCCGAGCGGCCGCTGCCATCGAGATCGAGCCTGACAGCGATCTGCGTCTCGCGCGTATTGCGTGTCACTTCAGCCTGGCGCATGGGAAATCCGTTCGATGGAGTGCCGGTGATGGATCAAAAATGGCGTGCCCCGGACACCGCGGTGCCGGCAACGGGCGGTCAGATGATGCGGGAATGCCGTTGGCTTCGTTATCGGAATAATGTCAACGCAGCAAGTTTACC
>JBDZVW010000472.1:0-2153 GCA_040255885.1 Betaproteobacteria bacterium | reverse complement strand
CTTCCGCGTGGCGCGCGTCGACGACCAGGATTGGGTGCGCGCGACGCAGCGCCAGTTCGGGCCGGTGCACGTGTCGCAGCGTCTATGGATCGTACCCAGCTGGCACCGGCCTCCCGACCCCGCTGCGATCAACGTGCTGCTCGATCCCGGCGTGGCGTTTGGCACCGGCACGCATCCGACCACCCGGCTGTGCCTGCGCTGGCTGGAAACGCAAATCAAAGGCGGCGAAACGCTGCTCGACTACGGCTGCGGCTCCGGGATATTGGCGATTGCCGCGTACAAGCTCGGCGCCCGCGAGGTGTGCGGCGTAGATATCGATCCACAGGCAGTGGTTGCCGCAAACCATAATGCTGTGCAAAATCAGGTCAGCATCCGGTTTTTCAGCGCCGCACAGCAGCTTCCGCTCGATGTGGACATCGTCGTTGCCAATATTCTCGCTACGCCTCTTAAAGTGCTCGCTCCGATTATTGCGCGCCATACCCGCAGCGGCGGACGTATCGCGCTGTCCGGCATTCTGGCCGGCCAGGCCGCGGAGTTGTGCGACGTCTACCGGCAATGGTTCGACATGGTGCCGGCTGAAGCCGCGACGCAGGACGAAGGCTGGGTACTGCTTTCGGGTGTGAAGCAATGAACCGCGGAAAACAATCATGACGATGGCCGTGCGCTGCCCGAACTGCGGCGCGCTGTTCCGTGTCACGACCGAACAGCTCGACGCGCACGACGGCGATGTGCGCTGCGGGCGCTGCTTTGCAGTGTTCGATGGTCTGCAGGAGTTGTCGCTGCCTGCCGCCGACACCCCGGTTCCCGGCCCCGCGCGCGACCCTCGCACCCGCATCGAACCCAGAATACGGATCGAACCCGAAATCCGGACCGAACCCGAAATCGGGACCGACACGGCACCTGTTGCGCAGAGCGGGCGTGCGTCGCCGGCCGGTGCGCCATCGTCACCGGCTGCGCCGACAACGCATGATCCAGTCCCGACCGCCGCGCTGGGCGCAGCACCATCCGGCATGCCGGACACCGCGTCTGACGGTGCACCCGGCCCTTCACCGTCGGTCGGGCCCGGCATGTGGTCGTCGGCTGCGTCTGACGCGCCGCCCACCGCTGTCCCGGGCACCATACCGTCTGATGACGCGCATCGCGACAGGCAAACGCCAACGCTGACGGAGCCGGCCGACGTGAAGTCCGTGATGAAACCGGCAGACGAATTCGCGCCGGTTGCGCCGGACCGCAGCGCACCGATTTTTGCGCGCATGCTCGATACCATTCTGCCCGGTGATGCCGCATCGCATTCCCGGCCGGCGCTGCAGCCGCACGAACCGCCGCCGGCGCCTGCTACGCAGAAAGCAGTCGGCGACAAGCCATCCGATGTCGAAACGCAAAAGCCGGCGCCGAAGCCGATCCCGCCATCGACGTCGCCACCGGAAAATGCATCCGCTACGGCGTCGGTCGGGCCGCCGGCACCCGCAGCGCGTACCACGCCCGGACCCAGACACGTGACGCCGGTTGTTCCTGCGCTTGATCCGGATCTTCTTTCCGGTGAGAGCGCACAAAGCCGGCGCCGCCGCCGTTTGTGGGGTGGTGGTGCGCTGCTGCTTGCGCTGCTGATCGTCGTGCAGCTCATTTTCCTGTTCCGGGTTGGCCTCGCCGCGCGCTACCCGGCATTCAGGCCGATCCTGACCGGCGCCTGCCACGTGTTCGGCTGCAAGGTGCCGTTGCCGCAATGGCCGGACCAGCTCACGATCGAATCGTCCGACCTGCGCGCCCCTGACCCGGCGCATCCCGATCGCATCACGGTTTCGGTCACGCTGCGCAATCGCGGAGCCGTCACAATGGGTTATCCGGCGCTTGATCTGACACTGACCGACGGCAGCGACCGGCCCGTCGCGCGGCGCATTTTCAAGCCGGCGCAATACCTGAAGCCGGACCAGGACGCGCAGACCGGCATCGCGCCGGACGCCGAAGTGAGCGTGCGCCTGATCCTCGACATCACCGGTCTCGATGCGTCCGGCTTCCGCATGAATCTGTTGCCGGCATCCGGCACGTAGCGGCGCGCCGCGCGCTTGTTTAATCGGTACGGCCACTGTATAGTGGGGTTGCCGAACCAAGTTGCAGCGGGAGAGTGCGCCATTTGCAACAGGCGCCGCCGAAGG
>JBDZVW010000471.1:0-2155 GCA_040255885.1 Betaproteobacteria bacterium | reverse complement strand
TACGAGGAGGCATACGTTTCGCGCGGAATGACGCACGAATTTCCCTTCCTCAAATGAGGAAGGGTGGCGCCTCGGAGCGTCGGCCGAGGGGCCCCGAAGGGGATTGGCCAGCGTAGAGAATGCGCGACTGCGTCCGAGGCGCTGCATTCCGCTCCAGGGTCGCACCCGCTACGCGGGTTCCTGCTCCGCCTGTCGCGGTCGCACGCGCAGCGGACGGGGTGGTCAGCGGTGTTTGAAAAATCCAACCGCCCCTCCCGCTTCGCTCCTCCATTCCTTAAGAACAGCAGGAAAAGACGGTGCGATGGATACGCGCAGCGGACAAGGTGGCGAGCAGTCCCATTGCCGCTGCCACCGTGATTTCGCGTAGAATGATCCGCAATGAACGAACAACACGATCATGAGCACTTCGACGTAGAGCGCGTCCGCCGGCTGATCGGAGAGTTGCGGGCGTGGCTCGAGCGCGGCGAACTGCCGGCAGAGGACAAGGCGAAACTGACCGCCGAGATCGATGCGCTTGGCGAACGGCTCGACGCGGCTGCGCCGGGCGAATTGCGTTCCGGCCTGGCGCGTATTTCGAAGCTGGCCAGAAACGCCGAGGATTGGGTAGCGACCAGCGGCATCATCCAGGCGCTTGAAGCCGCGATCGGGATATAGACCGGAAATTCAGCGCCGCCGATAACGTGCCACTGCGGTCGCGACGATGAGCGTCAGCAGCGCGGCGGGGATGACTGCCGCGGCAAATGAAAACCGCGTCAGCAGTAGCGCCATCACCACCGCGGCCGCGAGGTAGCCCGCCCATACGCTGGCCAGCAATCCAATGTGATAGCGGGCGCGGGAGCGCCGAATCGGTGTGCTGGCAGATTTCGCGCTCCAGCCGGCCATCGACAGCAGATGGGCGACGAAGCGGGAGACCAGTCCGGTGAACGTGCCGGTGATGTAGGTCGTCGTCACACCGGAAACATCGAGGCGGCGGCCGGCGACGCTCTGCAAGCCCATCGTAACCGCCGACAGCATGATCAGCGCGCGTACGTCGGCTCCGGCGTAACCGGTGGCCTCGGCATGGTGCATGCCGAACGCAAAAAGCCACAGCAGCGCGCATTCAAGCGCCAGTATCAGCGTCACCGGCAGCGGCCAGATGCGATGTCCGCTGTCGGTGTTCTTGTCCATCAGCGTCGCGATCGCGACGCCGACACCGAATCCGAGCAGGGCCAGTACGGTGCGCAACGCGGCCAGCCCGTGCCATTGGCCGAGTGCGATGCCGAGCAGCACGGTGTTGCCGGTCATGTTTGCGGTAAAGACGTGGCCGAGTTTGAGATAGCTGAGCGCGTCGACACAGCCGGCGGCGCAGCCCAAGCCGATGAGCATCCCGTCACGCAACCGCTTTTGCATGTTCACGTCCTTGTCGGGACTGCTTTGAAACCAATCATGATGACACAGGTCAGATGTGTTTGTGCGTTACCGCACGGAAGGATTTGCACGGATCCGGACAATGTGCCGGATAAAGTGAAAGAAAGGGCGTACAGGTGGAGATTCCGGTATCAGATCCCCGGCGCGTCGGCGTTGCACGCAAATCCGGCGCTGCCTCCGATTCAACATCCGCGGCAGCACGGCCGAATATTCAGCGCGGCGGCCCCGCTTCGTCGCAGAGAGGGGGCAATCGGCAACCCCCTGCCGCGGATGCACGTGTCAACAGGTTTCGCAGCGTGTCGCTGGCGCTGGTGGCCGCCGGTGTGCTGATATTCTGTTTGGCAAGCATCGCGCTCAGCATCACCGGCATCGTCGGGCGGGTTCCGGGGCTGTCGGGCGGCACCACGTCCGCTCCGGCCACCGTGCACGCAGCGCCGGGCAGCGACCGCCGGACAGCGGTCCGCGGCGCGGTCGCCGATGAATCGCAGCGGCATGACGGCGTCGTTCGGCACGATCCGTTGATCAATCGATAGTGTGGCAAGCGTGCCCTCGCACGACAGTTACGCATCCGAAATTCGTCCCGCACGCAGGCGACAAATTCAAGATATGAGCCAGGAAAAGCGGCGTTTACTGTATGTGGATTTCTCGCTGCAGGGTGACCTGGAAGCGGGAGAGGAGTTATCGGACTGGGAGATTCATAGCGTCAACACGCTGGACAAGGCGCGCCGGCTGCTGGGGCAGCATGCGT
>JBDZVW010000470.1:0-2159 GCA_040255885.1 Betaproteobacteria bacterium | reverse complement strand
AGATGCGACACGCTGACCTGGCCGGCGTCCTTCAGATAGGCCATGCCGTCGAGAAATACGCGCGACAGGCCGCCGATCAGCGGCGTGCCGGGTGTGAACGCCAGACTGTAGCCGATCAGCCACCACAGCAGCGTGACCACACAGCACGCGGCGAAGCTCTGCATCAGCGTCGCCAGCACGTTTTTCTTGCGCACCATGCCGCCGTAGAACAGCGCCAGGCCCGGAATCGTCATCATCAGCACCAGCGCGGTGGAGGTCAGCATCCACGCGGTATCGCCGGCGCTGATCCTGTCGACCGGTACCAGCATCGGCGCGGTTGGTGCGGCCGGCGCAGCCGCAGCCTGTACAGCCGGTGCCGCTGCAACAGGTGCCGATGGAGTTTCCTGTGCCAGCGCGCTGCCGATGACGACCAGCATCGCGACGCAGGTCGCGATCCGCAAAAGTTTTTTGATCATCGCGATCCCCTTACAGTGCGCCGTCACCGGTTTCACCGGTGCGGATGCGGACTGCCTGCAGCAGTTCGCAGACGAAAACCTTGCCGTCGCCGATCTTGCCGGTGCGCGCGCGCTCGGTGATGGTCTCGATCACGTGATCGAGCAGGTCATCGGTGACGGCGATTTCAAGCTTGATCTTGGGCAGAAAATCGACCACGTATTCGGCACCGCGATAAAGCTCGGTGTGCCCTTTCTGGCGGCCGAACCCCTTGACTTCGGTGACGGTCATCCCCGATACGCCGAGCTGCGCCAGCGCTTCGCGTACTTCGTCGAGCTTGAACGGCTTGATGATGGCTGTAACAAGTTTCATGAATGCCCCTTTCTGCTCCATAAAATTCAACAACTCTCTCACCACAGAGGCACAGAGGCACGGAGAAAGGCAAAGGACAATTGATTCGATGTAGGGGGGTCTTGCGCAGCGTCACGTTACGTATCCGGCAAGCTGGTGCACACGGCGCACCCTGCAATGCTTTCCTGCATTCCTTTGCGGTTCAGTCGTTACGGATTTCCTCTGTGTCTCTGTGGTAAAGGTTCCTTAAAACACTTTCTGCGCCGACACCAACCACTGGCTGCGTCCGATGTTGGTGCCGAAGTTGTTGCGATAGATCAGCGTGCCATCGCGCGCCGTGGCGTCGGCGTCGGTGGTGGTGTATGCCAGTCCGAAGTTGACGCCGAACCATTCGCGATTGATCGCGAGCTTGTAGTCGGTATACGACAGGCAGCTGTTGGTGCAGCCGGACGCGGCCGGCCACAGAGCGGCGTTGGTGCCGCGGTAGCGCTGATGCCCGGCGTGTGCGCTGAGCGTGAAGCCGGTGTCCGCCAGCGGCACCGCGGCGGTGAGGTCGATGTAGTCGCTGCCGCGCGCGTCCTGCACGCCGAAGGTGTCGCCGAGGCTGTACGAATATTTGAGCGTGAGCCATTTCCAGCCCGCCGCCACGTAAAGCTCGTTGGTGTCGGGGCGCGTGGTGCCGGCGGCAAAGCCGCCCGACGGTTCGTGTCCCGGATAGTTGTAGCGCAGGAAGCCGGCGTCCAGCGTGATGTCGTGCGGCAGCGCGAATTTCCAGCCGGCGTAGGTATCGACCTCCACCGAATAGCCCGATCCGGGCGCGTAGCCGTCGCTGATCCAGCTCACGTTGGAGCCCCAGATACCGGCATAGAAGCCGCTCGCATGCGAGTAATCGAAACCGCCCTGAAGCGCGGGACGCTCGTCGGTCTGCGTCAGCCCGCGGAACACGTACTGGCTGACGACGCCGATGTTGGCGGTGAGCGCATGCGGCGGCGATGCCGCGTCGGGATCGGCGAACGCCGGTGTGGCGCAGGCCATTGCCATGGCGGTTGCAATCCATTTTTTCATTCGTATCGCTCCATGCGGGTTGAATGATGCTGTTCGCGCCGGCCTTTTCGCACGAGCCGTGCCAGGATTGAAAACGCAATGAAGTCAGATGCTTGTCATCAGCCTGTCAGGCGGTATCGGTTGCGACGGCACCGCCGCGAGGCGTGCCGTTCGCGCGGCGCACCATCGCTGTGCGGCAGCAGCGTCGCCATACCGTGCTAAACTTCAATCGCTGCCGCGGAGAGAGCCGATGCTGAATCAGAAAGTTCTGGACGAGATCAACGACCGCATCAGGGGCGTCATCGACAACAGTCCGGCGAAGGACGTGGAGA
>JBDZVW010000469.1:0-2164 GCA_040255885.1 Betaproteobacteria bacterium | reverse complement strand
TCCAACGGCGTGCTGGTCGATTCGTCCGGAATGACCCTTTATACTTTCGACAAGGATGCGTCCGGCAAAAGCGTGTGCAATGGCAAGTGCGCGCAAAACTGGCCGCCGCTGGTGGCTGGCGCCGACGCCAGGCCGGGCAGCGATTACACGCTGATCCGGCGCGACGATGGCACGATGCAATGGGCGTATGACGACAAGCCGCTGTACCGCTGGGTGAAGGACAGCAAGCCCGGCGACATGACTGGTGATGGCAAGCTCAACAACCAGTGGCACGTGGTGAAGCAGGAAGCATCGGACAGCTACGGCGGCATGTCTTCGGACGGCGGAGGATACTGATTGCTGCCTGAAAGCGCCATGCGATGACTGATCATCGCAGTCAGCTCATCCAGCACGTTCCCCGGTTGCGGCGCTACGCGCGTGCGCTGACCGGAGAGCGCGCGGCGGCTGACGACCTGGTGCAGGATACGCTGGAGCGCGCGCTCAACAAGTTTCACCTGTGGCGGCACGGCAGCGATCTGCGGGCGTGGCTGTTTACGGTGATGCACAACATTTACGTCAATCAGGTGCGCGCACGCGCGGCCGACCGCCTGGATTTTTCCGGCGAGGAGCTGCGGGTGCCGGCGTTGCAGGCAACTGCGATCGAACGATTGGAAATCCGCGATATCGACAGCGCGCTGCGGCGTCTGCCGGAAGATCAGCGTGCGGTAGTGCTGCTGGTCGGACTCGAGCAGCTCTCGTACGAAGAGGCGGCGCGCGCGCTGCGGATCCCCGTCGGCACCGTGATGTCGCGGCTGGCGCGCGGGCGCGAACGGCTGCGCACGATGCTTACCGACACGCCGCCGGCCGCGGCGCTGAAGGCGGTGAAATGAGCGCGCTGCCGATCACCGAAATCGAGCTGCAGGCCTATGTGGACGGACGCCTGCCGCCGGCGCGGCAGGCGGAAGTCGAGGCCTATCTCGCCGAACACGCGGAAGAACGCGCGCGGGTGGCGGCTTATTGCTGGCAGAACGAAGCACTGCACGCGCAGTTCGACGCGGTGCTCGACGAGCCGGTGCCGGCGCGGCTGGCGCAGCGGGTGCAGCGCCGGCCGTGGCCGTTGCTGCGATTTGCCGCGGTGCTGGCGTCGTTCGTGATCGGCGGCGCGGTCGGCTGGACCGTGCACGGCATCGGCGGTGCCGGAAGCCAGGCGCCGATGCGCGTGTTCGCGCGTGAAGCGGCGCAGGCGTATCTGGTCTATGCGCCGGAAGTGCGGCATCCGGTCGAGGTACGCGCTGATCAGGAAACGCATCTCGTGGCGTGGCTGTCGAAGCGGCTCGGCGTCAAGCTCAAGGTGCCCGATCTGCAGGATGTTGGCTATCGCCTGATGGGCGGCCGGCTGCTGCCGGGAAACAAGGGTCCGGTTGCACAGTTCATGTACCAGGATACGGCGGGCCAGCGTCTGACGCTGTACGTGAGCAATGGCAGCCAATACCGGCGGGAAACCGCATTCCGCTTCATGCGCCAGGGTAACGTGCGCGTGTTCTACTGGATCGACGAACGGTGCGGCTACGCGCTCTCCGGAGAAATTTCGCGCGAGCAACTGTTGCGCGTGGCGACGGCCATCTATCATCAGCTCAATCCGTGAATCCGGATTTCAGTCCCGTCGGGAATGAAATCCGGATAATGTGAGGATTTCCCCCTGAGCAGGGCGAACCGCAAATACCTGGTGCAAGGAATTATTCCATGCTGATCAGAAAACCGGGCGACATCCGGCCATCCGAAATAACCACCGAACCGCAGTATCATGGCCGCCGCGAATTCATCAGGCGTGCGGCCGCGGTCGGCGCCGCCGGGTTGTCGGGGCTGACGTTTACGCCGGCGCGGGCGGCGGACGCCGAAAAATTGTCCGATCTGAAGAAAAGCCCGTTCAGCACCGATGAGAAGTTGACCCCGTACAAGGACGTTACGACGTACAACAATTTCTACGAATTCGGCACCGGAAAATCGGATCCGGCGACTTATTCGACACATTTTCGTACCCGTCCATGGAACGTGCAGATCGAAGGCGAATGTCACAAACCCGGCACCTACGCAATCGAAGACCTGCTGAAGCTGGCACCGCTGGAGGAACGGATCTACCGCATGCGCTGCGTCGAGGCATGGTCGATGGTGATTCCATGGATCG
>JBDZVW010000115.1:0-8038 GCA_040255885.1 Betaproteobacteria bacterium | reverse complement strand
ATGTCCGCACGACATGTCGATCGTCGGCTACGGCGATCCGCCGTGGTTCGCGCTGGCGCAACACGGAATCACCACCGTGCGGCTGCCGGTGAAGGAAGTCGCGCTCACGGCCGCGAGCCTGCTGCTGCAGCGGCTCAACGCTGCGCGCGGTGTCGACGCCGAAACCGACATTGCATGCGCGTCATCACGCTTCGTGCCGACGTTGAACGTGCGCGGCTCGACTGCCGCCGTGCCGCCTGCACATCCGGATGCACGGCGACGCCGGGTAAATTCACCCATCACTCTCAGGAGGACTCCATGATGCGATCTCTGTTTCCCGCGCTGCTGGCCGCGCTCGCCGCCATTGTCTGCGTACCGGCGCATGCCAGCGACTACCCGGCAAAACCGATACGGCTGATCGTGCCATTTTCGCCGGGCGGCACCACTGACGTTCTTGCGCGCTTCGTGGCACAGAAAACCAGCGATGCCATGCATCACCAGATCATCGTCGACAACCGTCCCGGCGCCAACGGCAATATCGGTGCCGAAATGGTGGCGAAGGCGCCGCCGGACGGTTACACGCTGCTGATGGGCTTCGACGGCACGCTCGCGATCAACCCCAGCACCTATCGCAAACTGTCTTTCGCTCCGCTGAAGGATTTCGCGACGGTGGTCAATGTCGCATGGGTGCCGCTGCTGATCGTCGCGACGCCGAAGCTGCCGGCGAGCACGCTGCCGGAACTGGTTGCGCTCGCGAAGAAGGAACCGGGCGTGCTCAATTTTTCGTCTGCCGGCCTTGGCAGTACCGGCCATCTCGCCGGGGAATTGCTGAAGCGCCGTGCCGGGATCGACATGGTGCACATCGCCTATAAAGGCGGCGGACAGGCGCTGAACGACGTGCTGGCAGGCCGGGTGCAATTGCTGATCACCGCGTGGCCGACCGCCGGTCAGTTCGTGCGCAGCGGCAAACTGAAGGCCATTGCAGTGACTTCGGCAACCCGCATCGCCGAAGCGCCGGACGTGCCCACCATCGCGGAGTCAGGCTACCCGGGCTTCGACGTATCATCGTGGTACGGCATCGTCGCGCCCGCCGGAACGCCGCACAGGATCATCGACTATCTGAATCGGGAAATCGTCGGTGTATTGAAACAGGCCGACGTCAAGGCACGCCTGCGGTCACTGGGCACCGAGCCGATCGGCGATACGCCATCCGACTTTCACAAGACGCTGCAGGCCGACACGGCGCGCTGGGCGGAGATCGTCCGCGCCGCCAATATTCACATCAACTGAGAATTGGCGCGGCTGCGTCCCTGTTCCGCCTGCAATTGCTCGAGCAGGCCGCGGGCCGCATCTTCGATCATGTCCAGCGCGTGTTCGAAGCCCTGCGGTCCACCGTAGTACGGATCCGGAACTTCGGCGGCCTTCACGTTGCGGGCATAGTGCATGAACAGCTTGACCCGGCCGGCATATCGCGGCGGACAAAGGCGTTGCAGCGCGGCCAGGTTGTTGCGGTCCATCGCCAGCACGTAATCGAATACGTGAAAGTCATCACGGGTGACGCGGCGCGCACGCAGCGCGAACAGATCGTAGCCGCGGGCATGTGCCGCCGCCTGCGCGCGTTCGTCCGGCGAATAACCGATGTGGTAATCATGCGTACCCGCCGAATCGATCTCGATCTCGTGCTCGAGCCCGGCGTCCGCGACGAGTTTGCGGAACACGCCCTCCGCTGTCGGTGAGCGGCAGATGTTGCCCATGCAAATAAAGAGCACACGTATCACGCTGCTCTGCCGTTCATGCGCCGCTTCGCTCGGATACAGTACACCGGCTCAAACATCGCGCTGTCGCTTGCTCGCCGCCTTCGCCGGTCGCACCCGCTTCGCGGGCACCTGCTCCGCCGCTCATGCGGCCGCTCCAATGAACAGCCGCTGCTTGAGCTCCTTAAGCTGGTCGCGCAGCTCCGCGGCACGTTCGAACTCGAGGTTCTTTGCGCATTCCAGCATTTCCTTCTCGACACGCTTGAGTTCGCGCGTCAGCGCTTTTTCGCTCATCGTTTCGTAGCGCGCCGCCGCCTGCGCCGCCTTCAGTTCCTGGCGCGCCTGGTCGCTGTCGTAGACGCCGTCGATGATGTCCTTGATGCGCTTCGATACGCTTTTCGGCGTGATGCCGTGCAATTCGTTGTAGGTGATCTGTTTCGCGCGCCGGCGCTCGGTTTCGTCGATCGCCCGCCTCATCGAGTCGGTGACGACGTCGGCGTACATGATCGCGGTGCCATTGACGTGACGCGCGGCGCGGCCGACGGTCTGGATCAGCGAGCGCGTCGAGCGCAGGAAGCCTTCCTTGTCGGCGTCGAGGATCGCCACCAGCGACACTTCCGGAATGTCGAGCCCTTCGCGCAGCAGGTTGATGCCGACCAGCACGTCGAACTGCCCCAGACGCAGGTCACGGATGATCTCGACCCGCTCGACCGTGTCGATGTCGGAATGCAGATAGCGCACACGCACGCCGTGCTCGGCGAGATAGTCGGTCAGATCCTCGGCCATGCGCTTGGTCAGCGTCGTCACCAGCACGCGCTCGCTGCGCCGCACACGCAGATGAATTTCGGACAGCAGGTCGTCGACCTGCGTCGTCGCCGGCCGCACTTCAATATGGGGATCGATCAGCCCGGTGGGCCGCACCACCTGCTCCACCACCTGAGACTGACGCGCCGCTTCATAGTCCGCCGGTGTCGCCGACACGAAAATGGCCCGCCGCATCATGCGCTCGAATTCATCAAAGCGCAGCGGCCGGTTATCGAGCGCACTCGGCAGACGGAAGCCGTACTCGACCAGGTTTTCCTTGCGCGAGCGGTCGCCGCGGTACATGCCGCCGATCTGCGGGATCGTGACATGGCTTTCGTCGATGAACATCAGTGCGTTCGGCGGCAGATAGTCGATCAGCGTCGGCGGCGGCTCACCCTCGTTGCGCCCGGAAAGGTGGCGCGAATAGTTCTCGATGCCTTTGCAGAATCCCATCTCGTTGAGCATTTCAAGATCGAAGCGAGTGCGCTGCTCCAGGCGCTGCGCCTCCACCAGCTTGTTGTGCTTCTGAAAGAATGCGACGCGCTCCACGAGCTCCTGCTTGATCGCCTCGATCGCACGCAGCGTGGTCGCGCGCGGCGTGACGTAATGGCTCGACGGATACACCGTGTAGGGCGATACCCGCTGCAGCACGTGTCCGGTCAACGGATCGAACAGCTGGATCGTCTCCACCTCGTCGTCGAACAGCGTGACGCGCACCGCCGTTTCGGAGTTCTCCGCCGGAAACACGTCCAGCACGTCGCCGCGCACGCGAAACGTGCCGCGGCGGAATTCAAAATCGTTGCGCTGATACTGCATCGCCACCAGGCGCTTGATCGCATCCTGCTGGGTCAGCTTTTCGCGCTCGCGCAGGTGCAGGATCATGCCGTGATAGTCGACCGGATCGCCGATACCGTAGATCGCCGAGACGGTGGCGACAATGATCGTGTCCGGGCGCTCCAGCAGCGATTTCGTCGCCGACAGCCGCATCTGTTCGATGTGCTCGTTGATGCTGGAATCCTTTTCGATGAACAAATCCTTCGACGGAACATAGGCTTCCGGCTGGTAGTAGTCGTAATAGGAGACGAAATACTCGATCGCATTCTCGGGAAAGAATTCGCGCATCTCCGAGTAAAGCTGTGCCGCCAGCGTCTTGTTCGGCGCCATGATCAGCGCCGGACAGCCGATGCGCGCGATCACGTGCGCCATCGTGTAGGTCTTGCCGGAGCCGGTGACGCCTAGCAGCGTCTGGAACGCGAGGCCGTCCGTCACGCCTTCGGCCAGTCGCGCGATCGCGTCGGGCTGGTCGCCGGCCGGCGCGAACGTCTGATGCAGCCGGTACGGGCTGCCCGGAAAGGTGATCACTTCAGGGCCCGCATGGGTGGCGGCCGGGATTTTCAATACGGTATCTGCCATCGGAAAAAGCCGTAACGGAACAGTCCAATTATCCTTTATTGGAGCTTCATGTTACCAGTTCGCCATGTTGGGGGCGCACTTCCCCCACCAAACCCGCGCAACAGGGTAAAATGCGTATTCTTGGCAACCATTTAATCAGCAATCACCCACATTCAACATGAGCGGATCTTTTCTTGCAGCGGTCGAAATGGCACCGCGCGACCCGATTCTGGGCGTGACGGAAACCTATCACGCGGATACCAACCCGAATAAAGTAAACCTTGGCGTCGGTGTCTATACCGACGACAACGGCAAGGTGCCGGTGCTCGAATGCGTGCGCCGCGCCGAGCAGCAACTGGCCGCGACCGCGGCACCGCGCAATTACCTGCCGATCGACGGTCTGCAGACGTATGACCGCGCCGCGCAGGAAGTGTTGTTTGGCGCCGGCAATGGCGCGGTGAAAGACGGCCGGGTCATCACCGCGCAGACACTCGGCGGCACCGGCGGCCTCAAGGTCGGCGCCGATCTGCTGCGCCGGATCAATCCGCAAGGACAGGTGTGGATCAGCAACCCGAGCTGGGAAAACCACCGCGCGATTTTCGAATACGCGGGCTATACGGTGAACACCTACCCCTATTACGACCCGGACACGCACGGCGTCGATTTCGAGGCGATGACCGCCGCGCTGCAGAAGCTGCCCGCCGGAGCGGTCGTCGTGCTGCATGCCTGCTGCCATAATCCGACCGGGGTCGACCTGTCGCCCGAGCAGTGGCAGCGCGTGCTCGAAATCGTGAACCAGCGCGGCCTGGTGCCGTTCCTCGACATCGCCTACCAGGGGTTCGCCGAAAACCTGGATGCCGACGCCGCGGCGGTGCGCCGCTTTGCCGCGGAATGTCCCGCGCTCCTGGTGTCGAGCTCGTTCTCGAAGTCGCTGTCACTTTACGGCGAACGTGCCGGCGCATTGTCCATCGTCACCGAAGGCAAGGACGAGGCAGCCCGCACGCTGAGCCAGCTCAAGCGCGTGATCCGCACCAATTATTCCAATCCACCGACCCACGGCGGCCAGACCGTCGCCACCGTGCTGACCACCCCCGAACTGCGCACACTGTGGGAACAGGAACTGGGACAGATGCGTGACCGCATCAAGGTGATGCGCCGTTCGCTGGTCGACAAAATCCGCGCGCTGCGTGCCGATTTCGATTTCAGCTTCGTCGTCGAGCAGCGCGGCATGTTTTCGTACTCGGGTCTGACGAAGGAACAGGTGCACCGCCTGCGCAACGAGCACTCGATCTATGCGATCGACAGCGGCCGCATCTGTGTCGCCGCGCTCAATACGAAGAACGTCGACTACGTTGCGAACGCAATTGCAAAAGTGATCATCTGACGTTGACCGGCACATCGATTGATGTGTCGGAAAATCGATGTAAAAAAACGGGCACTGCATCGGTGCCCGTTTTTGCTTTCGATCAAGGCTCACCGCACCGGATTGCGCGAAATTGTCAAAACTGAAATGCCCGCTACGCTACGGCTCACCTGAGTCGTCCGGTTTTCCGTCATGGCGTTTTTAACGACGCTAACGCAGCGTGTAGAGATACGCCGTGATGTCGCGCGCATCTTGTGCCGTCACATGCATATCCGGCATGTCGCCCTTCGGCAGCACGTGCTGCGGTTCGCGCAGGAAGCGGATCATGTTTTCCGGTGTGTTGCGCAGCACGCCGGCGATATAGGTACGGTCTCCGATACGCGTGAGCGGCGGTCCGACGTTGCCGTCTGCGCCGCCCACGCCGGGCACCGTATGGCAACTGGCGCAGCCATAATGGGTGATCAATGCGCGACCGCGCGCGGCGTTTCCGCCGGACACCTGCCACACCGGTTCGGCGGCTGGTGCCGGAGGAGCAACAACGATTGCCGCTACCAGCGGAATGAACAATACACAATACAGCGCAACCGTACGCAGTACCGGCAGTACGGCTGGCGTGGGCGTACCGGGCCGCGCGGCCTCTTCGGCCATCCGCGCCCGCTTCCTGAGGGTATTGGCACGTGCACGCTGCTCGGCGACATTGAGCCACGCGACGAACAATACCGCCATCACAGCGAGGTCGATGACACTTGGCGGTACCCACATGAGGACGCCGCCGAGCTGCTGGTCGGCCAGCGGCGTCATTCCCCAGATCGTCGCACTGGCACCGTAGGTTGCGTAAAACAGCCGCGTTGTAAACGTCAGCAGCGCACCGAGCAGCGCCATCTGCATGCCCATGGCTGCAACGAACAACATCGTCATCCCGTAGCCGAGCCGGCGCCGTCCATACGGCTCGAGCACCAGCGACCAGAACGCAAGCGACGGGATGAAAAAGCTCAGATGCTCGGCGGTGTGCAGGCCCTCGCTGGCCAGCGCCCAGCGGTATGGCCCGGGCGCATGCCAGAACCACAATGCAACACTGTTGATCACCAGCACCACCGCCGGATGCATGAACAGCCGGATGCCGCTGCGCAATCCGGGCGTGCCGATCCATACATGTCCGATCGCGCGCCGCCCGCGTAACGGAAACGCCCAAATCCACGCCATCACTGGCCGGCTCCACACCAGCAGCGGGGGCGCCACCAGCATCAGCAGCAGATGCTGGATCATGTGCATCGAAAACAGCTGATCGTCGAGCGACGCCAGCGGCGAGATCAGCACCACGAAAATGGTTGCGATGCCGAGCGCGAATGACGCATAGCGCCCGGCGCCGAAAATCTGCGAGCGTTCCTTCGGCCCCAGCCGCAACAGTCCCAGCACATACCCGACCACTGCCAGTGTCAGCAGTGCGATCGCCCACGGATTCCAGTCCCATCCCATGTCCGGGGTAATCGCCGTGGCCATCGGCGCAGCCATGGCGGCGTTCATGCACAGCGTGCCGCCAACGGCAACGCCAATCAGTCGCGTCACGGAATGCTGCATAACGGCACCAGAAAAATCCCCAATGTCCCAAAAATCAGCGCCAGCAAAAAGAGCGCACTGGTCATCATCCCGACCATCGCCAGAAACCGTGTGCGTCCCTGGCCGGACTCCAGTACATGATGTTCGCCGCCGCCCTTCTCATCGTGCGTGAGCCACCAACTGCGCCAGGACACCAGACCGGCGGCCACGGCTACCGCGATTCCGACCAGGCTGACGACCACCAGCGTCAACCACAGTGCCGGCCACTGCGGTTCCGACAGCGGCAGCGTGGCCGGGTAACAGGCATGTCCGACGAACGCACTGCCGACGATCAGCTGCGTGTCCCAGGCGATCGGCGCGGCGCCGATTCCGAAAAAGATCGGCAGTAACCCGACGCGATCGCGATGCGGCGCCGGATGAGCCTCAAGTGGAGGTGCCTTGACGGATTCGGTCATGGCGTCACCCCAGACGCGGCGCAATGAAGAAAGTCGAAAACACGAACAGCCACACGACCGTGACGAAATGCCAGTAGATGGTGCCGATCGACACCGCCGCATGGCGGGTCTCGCCGAAATAACCGAACGCGGTCCACACCAGCAGCACCGCCAGCAGGATCAGCCCGATCACCACGTGGGCCAGATGGAAGCCGGTGATCGTGAAATAGAGTGAGCTGTAGACGTCGGTTCCGAACACGAAGGGCTTCTCAAGCCAATCGAAAGCCTCCAGCACGATGAATGCGATCCCCAGCACCAGTGTCGCCGCGATGCCGGCAACCAGGCGCCAGCGCTGGCCACGGCGAATGCCATGCTCGCCCCACATCATCGTGAAGCTGCCGGCTATCAGGATGATGGTGCCCGGTATCGCGAGCTTCATATCCGGCGCGCCGAACGGCGGCCATGGCGACGCCGAATGGGAGGCAATATAGAAATAGCTGAATATCAAATACGAAAACAATGCGCCTTCGGTTGCGACCACGGTCAGCACGGCCCACCACCCCGACGCATGGTGGCTCTTGCTGCCGACCGGCAGCACCTTCGACGAGACGGCGATTTCAGCCATGCGGCACCTCTTGAAGCTGGCTCAACGACGCTTGCGGCCACAGCCAGTAGACGACGGAAAAGAGCACGATGATCCCGCCGGCGACGGCCGTCCACCAGGAATGCACCAGCAAGCCGGAAAACAGCACCGC